>JBIKWW010000235.1:0-5927 GCA_044356125.1 Acidimicrobiia bacterium | reverse complement strand
CGGAGGGCCGTGCCACCGGCGGTGTACCCGACCGTGAGCGAGTCGATGCACAGCGTCGGCCCGCTGGTCGGCGGAGAGGAGTTCGGAGTGGCCATACCGGTGCGGAGGTTCGAGCCTGGCCGGCTCAGCTCACGGTCGCGTCTTCGAAGAGGGGCTGGCCGTTGGCGGCATCGCCGAGGCCCTTGAGGCCGGCGATGGCGATCCAGGGCTTGGGGTTGGTCACGATCGGAATCACGAAGTTCTGCTTGAGCGACAGCTCGGCGATCTGCTTGTACAGCGCCTTGCGGGTATTGGTGTCGACGGTCGAACCGGCCTGGGTGACCAGGCGGGCGTAGAGCGGGTCGTTGTATCGGGAGGCGTTGTTCGTGCCACGCCAGGCGTTGGTCGCGCTGAAGAGGGTGTCGGGATCGAGGTTGGCCCGTCCGTAGACCTGGAGCAGGCCTTGCGGGAAGGTGCCAGGTGCCTGCGCCCGGAATGCAGCGGCGTCCACCTCGTCGATTCGGACCCGGACACCGATCGAGGCCAGGTCGTTCTGGATGATCTCGGCGATCTTGGGCATGGCCGTGTTGATCTGGGCCGACGTGACCACCGAGAACGAGAGCGACTCCACTCCGGCCCGCTTGAGGTAGAACTGCGCGTCCTTCAGGTCGTACGTGCACTGACTGGCCAGGTAGGCGTCGTAGCCGAGCTGCGTCGGGTCGTTGAAGGGCAGGCAGGCGGCGGTCGCTGCGTTCAGCATGACGTCCTCGACGATGCGCTTGCGGTTGATGGCCCGTGAGAGCGCCAGACGAACGTCGGGGTTGCTCAGGGCGGGCGCCGTGACGTTCAACGTGAGCGCGATCACCGAGTTCGCGCCGCCCGAGAGACCGGAGATGTACTTCTTGTCCTTCCTCAGTGACTCGTAGTCCGGGATGCTGGCGATCGAGATCATGTCGATGTCACCGGCCTTCAGTGCACCGGTGAGGGTGGTCTCGCTGAGGAACTTCACCTCGATGGAGGGAATCGCCGGAGCACCGCGCCAGAAGCGTGTGTTCGGCACCAGGGTGTACCCGGTGTCGGCAGCGTAGGACTTGACGGTGAAGGGCCCGCTGGCATTGGGCTTGGCGAACTGGCTGTCGATCGTCCCCTTGTCAACGATGAGGAGCAGGTTCAGGAGGTCGAGGACGGCCGGGAACGGCGCCGCGAACTTCATGATCACGGTATCGTCGGTCGGGGTCTCGATGGTCCGCACACGCTGGGCCAGATTGAGGGCGTTGGCGCCGTTCTTGGCGTCTTGGACGTAGGCCAACGACACGGCGACGTGCTGAGAGGTGATCGGCGTCCCATCGGCGAAGGTCGCCTTGCGCATCTTGATGGTCAGCGTGAGACCGTCGAAGGAGAGGTCCCACTTCTCGGCCAGTCGGGCCTCGGGCTTCCCGTCGATCACGCGGACGAGCGGGTCGTACACCTGGTACATGGCGACGTTGTTGCCGAAGGTGAGGTTGTACGGATTGAAGTTTCCGATCAGCGGAGCCGCCTGACCGACCACCATCTTCTTCGACTTCGAAGGTGCCGCTGCTGCGGTCGTGGGCGCGGCCGACGTCGGAGCAGCCGTCGTCGGAGCGGCCGTCGGAGGCGCTGCTTTGGACGCCTTCTTCGTGGTGGGCGTCGCCGACTTGCGGGTGGTCTTGGTGACCGCCCCTGCATCGACCAGCGGCCAGGATGTGAGCGATGCGATGAGCGATGCGGCGATGATCGCGACACCGGCTCGACTCGGCTTGATGATGGTCATTCCTGCTCCTTGAAGGTGAGGCGCTCGGCGTCCCGGAGTGTGAGCACCCGGGACCTCGGGATCGGTTGGTCAATCGGTTCCAGGGTCGGCGGACGGGTTGGGCTCGAAGAAGTCGACGGTGACGGTGTGGATGTCACCCGTGAAGGCGAACGGTGGGTCGAACCGATTGCTGACACCCGACGGGGCGTTGTGACCGACCTGGGTGCTCATGTTCCCCAGCCCGCCGGCGAGCACCTCGATCGGTGCGGTGACCAGAACGGTGTCGTCGACGCGCAGTGTCGCCGTCGCGCGCCCGTCGGGGCGGCCCTGGTCGACCTGGAGGACCGCCCGGAAGCGCCCTTGGGGGAGCCCGGGGGCCGACTCGACGAGATGGCGGAACCCGACCCGGTTGTAATCGAGCACGAGGCGGTCGTCCTGGATGAAGAAGGCGAATCCGGCTGGGCGCCGGCCGAAGGCGATCAGCACCCCTTCGTCGTCGGCCCGGCGCCGGGTGATGTCTGCGGTGACCACGAAGGGCCTCCCGTACCAGTTGGGTCCGACGGCGGCGCTGAACAGCCGGGTCCCACCATGCAGGCGGAAGTGGGTCCGGGCCGTTTGGGGTCGCTTGCTCGTGTACCGGGCATTCCACCGGTCATCGAGGGGCAGCACCCCGTACCGCTCTGCTTCCTCCCACCACTGGGCCTTCAGTTCGGCGAGCTTGGCCGGATGCTCGGCGGCGAGGTCCTTCGTCTCGGAGAAGTCCCCATCGAGGTGGTATAGCGCCCACGGCTCGGTGTCGTAGTCATCGCCCTCCTCATGGTTGGTGACGGCCTTCCAGCCTTGCGACCACATGCCCCGGGCCCCGATCATCTCGAAGTACTGACGGGTCCTGCGGGTCGGAGCGTCGGGGTCGGCGAACGCATAGGTCATCGACGTTCCGTGGATCTCCATCTGGTCCACCCCGCTGTAGGAGGACCGGGGCACGACGCCAGCCGCCTCGAGGAGCGTGGGGACCACATCGGTGACGTGGTGGAACTGGCTCCGAACCGCACCGGGGGCCAGGCCACCAGCCGGCCAGCGCACCACGAGGGGAGCACGGACGCCGCCGCTGTAGGTGAACTTCTTGTAGAAGCGCAGCGGCGTGTTTCCCGCCTGGGCCCATCCGCTCGGGTAGATGTTGTGGGTGGAGCGTCCGCCGATCTCGTCGATCTGGGCGAGGGCCTCCTCGAGGGTCTCCTCCATACCCATGAAATAGCGGTACTCGTTGACGTTCCCGTTGGGTCCACCCTCACCCGAGGCGCCGTTGTCGGACATGAGAACGACCACCGTGTCGTCACGCAGGCCGTGTTCGTCGAGGAATCCGAGCACCCGGGCAATGGCGTCGTCGGTGTGCTCGAGCATCGCCGCGAACGCCTCCTGCATCCGGGCGTAGAGGCGCTTCTCGTCGTCGGACAGCGATGCCCATGGTCGGACGTCGGGGTTGGAGGGAGCCAGTTCCGTCCCCTCCGGAATGACTCCGGTGGCGAGCTGGCGGCGGTACACGCGCTCGCGCTCCTCGTCCCATCCGTGGTCGAACCGGCCACGCTGGCGCTCCAGGTACTCGGCCGGCGCCTGGTGCGGCGCATGGCCGGCGCCGAAGGCGAGGTACATGAAGAAGGGGCGTCCGTGGGCCGAGGACTGGTGATCCCCGAGGAACCGCACCGCCCGCTCGGCGAGATCGGAGGAGAAGTGGTAGTCGGGGTCCTGGGGTGGGTCGATGAAGTGGTTGTCCTCCCACAACTGCGGCGTCCACTGGTCGTCCTCGCCCCACATGAAGCCGTAGTACCGGTCGAATCCGCGGCCCAGGGGCCAGCCGTCGAAGGGGCCGGCGGGCCCGACGTGCGCGGCAGGAGTGAGGTGCCACTTGCCGAGCGCATAGGTGGCGTATCCCTCGTGCTGGAGCATCGTGGCGATGGTGGCGGCCCGAGGGGTGATGCTGCCTCGGTAGGCCGGGAATCCGGTGTCCGTCCCGGCCAGGAAGCCCATCCCGACGGAGTGGTTGTTGCGTCCGGTGAGGAGGCTTGCCCGGGTCGGCGAGCAGAGGCTGGTGACGTGGAAGTTGGTGAAACGCACGCCATCGCGGGCGAGCGAATCCATGGCCGGCGTGGCGATGGAGCCCCCGAAGCATCCGAGATGCCCGTACCCGACGTCGTCGAGCACGATCACCAGGACGTTCGGTGCACCTGCTGGCGGGCGCCGGGGGGCGTTCCAGGCAGGCTCGGATTCTGAGACGGTCCGGCCGATGCGACCGGCGAAGCCTGGTTCGGTGTTCGATGTCGTGCTCATTGGGTGCGCTCCTCCATGGCGCGCTCGAGCGACGCCGAGGTGATGGGCGGCCCCGAGGTGAGGACCTCGAGGCGTTCCAGGCGGCCGTCGAAGACGAACGGAGGGTCGAACCGCTCTGAGGTGAGCGGCGACTCCGTGTAACCGATGTACGTCCGGCCCTGGATGGTGCGAACGAGCCGGGGCACGAAGCCGTGACCGATGGTCGATCCGTCCAGGACGATCTCGATCTCGCCCCGCATGGCCGGGTCGGCACTCACGCTGAGCTCGATGCGGTGACGGCCAGCCGGCACCGGCCCCCGGGACGTCACGGTGTGCGTCTCGATCGACGACGGCGCCACCTCGAACTGGACGACGCCGTCGGCCAGGTAGAGGCCGTACCCGGCGTGGCGATGCCCATGCAGGAACAGCACTCCGGAGGCCGACGCCGAGGCGACCTCGACATCGGCGATGATCCGGAAGGAACGGCCCGTGACCCGGGGGGCGACGATGTTCTCGTGTGGTCCGCTGCGGCCCCGGAACACGGCGCCGTCGGGGCTCGATCCCGCCGGGTGGAGCTTGCGGGCGGCCTGGCGCTTGGTTCGCTGCTGGGTGTTGATCGGAAGCACGTTGTACCGCCCGGCCTCGGCCCACCAGAGCTGCTCCATGGCGCGGATCCGCGCCGGATCGGCGACGGCGAGGTCGTTGAGCTCGGTCGGGTCGGAGCGGTGGTCGTAGAGCTCCCAGGTCAGCTCGTCGAAGGGTGGGACCGGGGCCGGGGGATGGGCCCCCGCACCGTCGGGCTGCAGACGTGAGACGGCCATCCATCCGCCGCGCCACAGACCGCGGTTCCCCCACATCTCGTAGTACTGGATGTCCCGCTGGGTGGGTGCTGTCGGGTGCTCGAACGAGTACCGCATGCTGACGCCGTGCATGGGCTGCTGAGTGACCCCGTTGACCTGCTCGGGCATGTCGATGCCCACGATGTCGAGCAGGGTCGGGGCTATGTCGATGACGTGGTGGTACTGGGTCCGGATCTCGCCGGCCGGCAGACCGCCGTCGGGCCAGCGGACCAGGAGGCCGTTGGTGATCCCTCCGGCGTGGGTGAACTGCTTGTACCAGCGGAAGGGCGTGTTGCCCGCCTGGGCCCAGCCCCACGGGTAGTGGTTCGAGAGACGGGGACCACCGAGTTCATCGATGTGCGCGAGTCCGTCGGCCGCGGTCTGGGGCAGACCGTTGACGTAGAAGCCCTCGTCGACGGTTCCCTGCGGACCTCCTTCCCCGCTGGCTCCGTTGTCGGAGCAGAGCATCACGACCGTGTTGTCGAGGATGCCGAGCTGTTCGAGGTGGTCGAGCACACGGCCGATCTCATGGTCGGTGAAGCTCAGGTACCCGGCGAAGACCTCCTGCATCCGGGCGTAGAGACGCCGCTCGTCCTCGGGAAGGTCGGACCAGGCCTGCACACCCGGATTGCTGGGCGCCAGAACGGTGTCGGCGGGCACGACGCCCAGCTCGATCTGCCGGCCGAGGATCCGACGACGCTCCTCGTCCCACCCGTGATCGAACGCTCCCCGGTAACGCTCGATCCACTCGGCCGGGGCCTGGTGGGGACTGTGCCCACCGGCGGTGGCGAAGTGCAGGTAGAAGGGCCGGTTGGGGGCGAGGGCGTTGAGTTCGCCGATCTGGCGGATCGCTTCGTTGGCGAGGTCCGTGGTGAGGTGATAGCCCTCGCCGCCGAGGCCGGGCACCTCGGCCGGGGTGTTGTCACGGTGGAGATACGGCCGGTACTGGTCCGTCATGCCGGGCAGGAAACCGTAGAAGCGCTGGAAGCCGCGGTTCAGCGGCCATCGGTCGTAGGGACCCTGCGGCCCGCACT
>JBIKWW010000234.1:0-5930 GCA_044356125.1 Acidimicrobiia bacterium | reverse complement strand
CCGGAGGGACTCCCATGACCGACCTGGCCCCTGCATCCGGCGCTGCCCGCTCGCCGGGCATCAGCTACCAGCAGCTGCTCGACACCGACACCCACGAGGTGCCGGCCGTCCTGCGCCTTGAGTCGCCGCGCTACCTCGGCAGCGACGATGTCGACATCCGGCGCTACACGACCCGCGAATGGCACGAGCTGGAGAAGGAGCACCTCTGGAGCAGGGTCTGGCAGTTCGCCTGCCGCGAGGAGGAGATCCCGCGCAACGGTGACCACATCGTCTACGAGATCGCGGGCACGTCCTATCTCGTCATCCGGGGCTCCGACGGCGAGATCCGGGCGTTCCCCAACGCCTGCCTGCACCGCGGCCGGCGCCTGAAGGACTACAGCGGCAACTGCTCGGAGATCCGCTGCGCGTTCCACGGCTTCGCGTGGACGATCAACGGCGCCCTGCAGGACATCCCCGCCCGGTGGGACTTCCCCCACGTGGAGGACGCCTCGTTCTCCCTGCCCCGGTGCAAGGTGGGCACCTGGGCGGGGTTCGTCTTCATCAACCCCGATCCCGAGGCCGAGCCCCTGCTCGACTTCCTGGGCGGGATCGTCGACCAGTTCTCCATCTGGGACCTCGGCAGCGCCTACAAGGAGGCCCACGTCGCCAAGGTGATCCCGGCCAACTGGAAGATCGTGCAGGAGGCCTTCTGCGAGGCGTACCACGTGAACGGCACGCACCCGCAGATCCTCACCTACCTGGGTGACACCAACAGCCAGGTCGACGTGTGGGACACGTTCTCCCGGGTGATCACGCCCGGCGGCACACCGAGCCCCCTGCTCGACGCCCGCCCGAGCGAGGACGACATGCTGCGAGCGATGCTCGACATCCGTTCCGACGGCCAGCTCCCCTTCCACGTCCCCGAGGGCACGACCATGCGGGCCTTCGCCGCCGACATGGCCCGCCGGCGCTGGCGCCCCGTCGTGGGCGACCGCGTCGACACCATGTCCGACGCCGAGCTCATGGACTCCCTCGACTACACGGTGTTCCCGAACTTCCACCCGTGGGGGGCGTTCAACCGCATCGTCTACCGGTTCCGTCCCAACGGCGACGACCACCGCAGCTCGATCATGGAGTGTCTCTTCCTGTCGCCCTTCACCGGCGAGCGGCCCGCCCCGGCGCCGATCCACTGGCTCGAGGAGCACGAGACGTTCTCCGACGCGACCGAGCTCGGCATGCTCGGCAAGGTCTTCGACCAGGACCTGTTCAACATGCCCAAGGTGCAGCTCGGCCTGGAGAGCACCCGCAAGCCCGGGATCACGCTGGCCAACTACCAGGAGAGCAAGGTCCGCTGGCTGCACCACACGCTCGGCGAGTGGATCGCCGAGGGCGAGCGGCGGGCCGCCGGGGGTGCGCAGTGAACGGCCTGCGCCACCCCTTCACGGGGGCCCTCTACGAGCAGGACGGTCACGGCCGCATCCGGGTCACCGGGACCGACGGGCGCAGTGGCGTGTTCGGCATCGACGGGCACTGGATCTCCGGCGAGCTGCGCGAGTGCGACCCGCAGCTGTGCAACTGGGTCGGCGGCCCCGTGGTGGGCAACCACCGGCTCGGGACCTCCGCCTCGTCGTCGGGATGACCCCGGAGCGGCCGTCGACGGGACCGGGGTGGCGATGAGCGCTCCGGTCGTCGTCCTCACCGGCGGGCATCCCTACGCCGCCGAGCCGTTCTTCGCCGTCTTCGACGCGCTGTGCCCGGGGCGCTGGGAGCACCGCGCCCAGCCCGACGCGGCGACGACGCTGAACCCGCGGGACTGTGCCGGCACCGAGGCCGTCGTCTTCTACGACATGCCCGGGATCGCCTTCACCCGGGCCGACCCGCCCGCCGCGTTCCCCGAGCCCCCGGCGGCGGCCCGGGAGGGGCTGCTGGCCCTGCTCGAGGCCGGGGTGGGCATGGTGTTCCTGCATCACGCCGTCGCCGGCTGGCCGGCCTGGCCGCTGTACGCCGAGATCGTCGGAGGAAGGTTCCACTACCAGCCGGCCGAGCTCGACGGGCGGCGCTGGCCCGACTCGGGTTACCGGTTCGACGTCACCCACGAGGTGGAGGTCGTCGACGCGTCCCATCCCGTGTGCGCCGGGCTGGGCGCCGGCTTCACGCTCACCGACGAGCTGTACTGCTTCCCGGTCCTCGAGGACCGCGTCGAGCCGCTGCTGCGGACCCGCTTCCCCACCGGCGACGCCTCGCAGTTCTTCTCGGCCGATCTGGCCATCCGCGGCCGGCGCAACAGCAACGACGGCTGGGAGCACCCGGCCGGGAGCGATCTCGTCGGCTGGGCCAAGCACGCCGGGAACTCGCCGGTCGTCTACCTGCAGTTCGGCGACGGGCCGGCAACCTACGCGGACGCCGGCTTCCGGCGGGTGCTGGCCAACGCCATGGCCTGGGTGGCCACCCCGGCCGCCCGGGAGTGGGCACGGGCCCGGCGGGCGTCGACGGGCCGGTTCTCGTGAGCATCGGCGTCGGGCTCTGCCTGCCCCAGCTCGGTCCCCACGTGACGATGGACGCCGTCCGGGAGTTCTGCCGGCGCGCCGAGGAGCTCGGCTACGCCAGCCTGTGGGTGCAGGACCACTTCCTGTGGCCCCTGCAGCCCCGACGGGCCTACGGCGGGCGGCCCAACGCGCCGGTCCCCGTCCAGTACCAGAGCGTCCTCGCCCCCACCGAGCTGCTGACGGCGGCCGCCATGCTCACCCGCCGGGTGCGGCTGGGCACCTCCGTGCTGGTGGCCGGGAACCACTGGCCCGTGCCGCTGGCCCAGCGTCTGGCCACGCTCGACGTGATCTCCGGGGGTCGTCTCCTCGTCGGTCTGGGGGTGGGCTGGAACGCCGAGGAGCATGACGCATCGGGGACGTCCATCACCGAGCGGGGCGCCCGAATGGACGACTTCATCGGGGCCCTCTTGGCCTGTTGGGGCGAGGACCCGGTGACCTGGGAGGGCCCGTTCTTCCGTGTCCCGCCGGCCGTCGTGCGGCCCAAGCCGGTGCAGCAGCCCCGTCCGCTGCTGCTGTCGGGCATGTGGTCGGCGGCCGGGCTGGAGCGGACCAGGACCCGCTTCGATGCCTGGAACCCGGCCGGTCAGCCCGTGGCCCGGGTGGCGGCCACCGTCGCCGACCTCGACGCCCGGCGACCCGAGGGCATGGCGCCCCTGCGGGTGTTCCACCGCACCTTCGCCCAGCTGCCCAACCAGGCCTCCGCGCTCGGCGACCCGGTCGAGCGTCTGGCCCGGGAGGCGGCCGAGGCCCGCGACGCCGGCTTCGAGGAGATCATCCTCGAGCACAACTTCTGCACCGACATCACCTCGCCGCAGGACTGGGCATCGGTACCCGACCGCTACCGGCCGGTGCTGGACGCAGCCTGCTGAACCCGGACCGGTCAACCCGGACCGGTCAACCCGGGCCGGTCCGGCGGAGGTCGTCAGCCGGCGGCGTCGGCCTCGGCCTCCCGGGCGATCCACTCCTTGGTCGCCTTGCCCATCTTGAGGCCGTCGTAGCCGATGCGCTGGGTGGGTTCGACCCGGAAGATCACCCGGCGCGGCGAGTCCAGGAACTTCACGAAGTACTCCTGTCCGGCGGTGTCGCCGGGGCGCAGGGCGGCGGCCAGCTCAGGGTAGAACCAGGCCTTGGTCTCGGGGTCGTCGTGGAGGGTACAGGTGCCCTTCCAGGTGATCGCCTGGTTGCGACGCAGCGGGGAGCCGGTGGAGGTGACGACCACGCACACGCGCGGGTCGCGCCGGACGGCCGACACCCGCGCCCGCTGGCTGGAGGCGGTCAGCCAGAAGCAGCCCTTGCGCCAGACGTAGCTCATGATGACCCCGACCGGCCAGCCCTCCTTGTTCGACCAGATGAAGGTGCACTCGTTGTGGGCCAGGAGCAGACGCTCCTCGGCATCGGGATCGAGGTCGTAGACGGTGACGTCCTCGTAGTTCTCGGGATGGGCGGCATCAGCCACGGGGATCTCCTCGGTGCGCTTCAGGGGGCGGGAACTGGCCGGTGTTGGCGGTGATGCCGCCATCGACGGGGATGGCGGCTCCGGTGACGAACCCGGCGTCGGCGGAGGCCAGGAAGCTCACGACGGCCGCCACCTCCTCGGGGCGACCCCAGCGCTGCAGGGCGATGCGGCGTCGGAGCGCCTCGTAGCGCTCGGGCCGGGCGGCGATGCCCCTGGTCATGCCCGTCTCGGTGGGGCCGGGGCAGACGGCGTTGACCCGGATGCCCTGGGCCCCGAGGTCCAGCGCCAGGCCCCGCACCAGGTTGACCACCGCCGCCTTGGAGGTGTTGTAGGGCCACATGCCGGGATCGCCGGCCAGGCCCGAGGTGGAGGCGGTGACCACGATGGCCCCCCGACCCGAGGCCCGCAGGGCGGGCACGGCGGCGCGGATGCCGAGCACGACCGCTCGGACGTTGACGTCCATCACCCGGTCGAACAGGTCCATGGGCATGGACTCGATGTCGCCCGACATGGGCACCCCGGCGTTGCAGACGAGGACGTCGAGGCGGCCCCAGCGCGTCACGGCGCGCTCGACGGCCGCCCGGGCCACCGCTTCGTGGGTGACGACACCGACGAGCGTCTCGATCGCCGGTGATCCGGCCGCCCAGGCCAGCGCATCGGCGCTGCGGTCCAGGGCCACGACCCGGCCGCCCTCGGCGACGATCCGCTCGACGGTCGCCCGGCCGATGCCCGATGCGGCACCCGTGACGACGGCGACCCGGTCCTCGTGAGCACCCATGGCGAGCGACCGTACGTCCGAACTGATCAGGGGATCAATTCGCGGGCCGCTCGGGTGCCCGCAGTGCGTCGCGCACGACGGCCAGCTCCCGTTCGCCGATGGTCAGCCCGTTGGCCACCGACCACCAGAGGTTCTGCTCGACGACGAACGACGGCAGCCGGCGCAGCGACGCTTCGATCTCGTCCCAGGTGACCGACAGCTCGTCGAGCGAGGTGCGCATGCGGGCGGCGTCGGTGATGGCGCGGGCCCGGTCGGGGTCGTTGCCCTGCAGCGCGGACATGGCGAGGACGCCCAGGGCGACCAGCTCGCCGTGCATGATCGTGCGACCGGTGACGGCCTCGAAGCAGTAGGCGAGGAAGTGCTCACTGCCCTCCTCGAAGCGGGCGTGGCCGAGGTCGTGGCAGCGCCATCCGATGTCGCGGTGGCACTCCATCAGACGGCGGACCCCCTCGTCGGCGCCGGCCGCCAGCAGCGGGGCGAGGTCGGCCAGCTCGTCGATGTAGGTGCGGCTCATGGCGGCCGCCTCGGCGTCCCACGCCGGCTCGTGGCCGGCGGCGACGGCGAGCTCCCAGTCGAAGCGCGCCGTGTGGCACGACAGCACGTCCCCGATGCCCCCGCGGACCAGCGCTGCCGGGGCGGCGGCGAAGAGGTCGAAGTCGACGAGGACGCGTTCGGGCACGGCGTCGCCCTCGTAGCGGACGCCGCCGGAGTCGCGCAGGGCCGTCATCCGTGTGAAGCACGCATTGACCGACGGCAGCGACGGCACCTGGTAGAGGGGGCACTGGCGCCGCCAGTGGATCCACTTGGCCGTGTCCATCGCCGTGCCGCCGCCGAGGCCGACGATGGCGTCGACCCGAGGCAGGGTGGCCACCAGGTGGTCGAGGTGCTCCGGGGAGAGGTCGTCGGCCAGCTCGACGTGGACCGGCGGGTGGGTGAGCCGAGGAGCGACGACCGCCCACGGCTCGGGCTGGGTGACGACGAGCCAGGATCCGATCGACGGCGCGAGCCGGTCCAGCAGGCCGCGCCCGTACTCGGTGGAGAAGCCGCGGGCGTCGATCATCGCCGGCCGCCCATCGGTCGGTCGGTCATCGCCCGGTCGGTCATCGCCCGGTCGGTCATCGCCCGGTCGGTCATCGCCCGGTCGGTCATCGCCCGGTCGGTCATCGCCCGG
>JBIKWW010000233.1:0-5937 GCA_044356125.1 Acidimicrobiia bacterium | reverse complement strand
CAGCGACGCCTGGGGCGC
This sequence comes from Acidimicrobiia bacterium, assembly GCA_044356125.1. GTDB lineage: Bacteria > Actinomycetota > Acidimicrobiia > Acidimicrobiales > JANYDT01 > JBIKWW01. Next base: position 5,919 of record JBIKWW010000233.1, on the reverse strand, counting down.
CGACCGCCTCCGGTTCGCCCGCGACGTCCTCGGCGCCGCCCGTCGTGGCGTCGGCCCCGACCGGATCGTCGCGCTCCGCCTGAGCGTCGACGAGCTCGCCCCGTGGGCAGGGATCGTGCCCGACGCCGGCGCCGCCATCGCCGTCGAGCTCGCCCCGCTCGTCGATCTCGTCACCGTGGTGCGCGGCTCGATCTACACGGTCCAGGCCACCCGCCCCGACGGCCACGAGCCCCCCGGCTTCGCCATCCCCCTGGCCGCCCAGGTGCGGGCCGCGCTGCGCGACGCCGGGCACCGCGTACCGGTCGTGGCGCAGGGTTCGATCATCGACCCGGCCCAGGCCGAACGAGCGCTGGACGACGGTGCCGCCGACGCCGTCGAGATGACCCGCGCCCTGCTCGCCGACGCCGATCTGCCCCGCCGCCACGGGCTCGGCCAGACGCCCCGTCCCTGCCTGCTGTGCAACCAGACCTGCCAGGTGCGCGACAACCGCAACCCGGTGATCACCTGCGTCGCCGACCCGCTCACCGGTCACGAGCTCGACGACCCCGATCCTGCCGTCGCCCCCCGCCTGCGCCCCGGCACGAGCGTGACGGTCCTCGGCGGCGGCGTGGCCGGTCTGGAAGCCGCCCGCGTGGCCGCCGGACGCGGTGCCCGGGTGCGGGTGCTGGAGGCCTCCGACCGTCCCGGCGGCATGGTCCGGGTGGCCGCCCAGGGAGCGGGCCGGTCCCGCCTGGCGGCGATCGCCGACTGGCTCGAGTCCGAGTGCCGGGCTGCGGGTGTGGAGATCGTCACCGGGCAGCTGGTCGATGATCAGCGCGCTGATGATCTGCGCGCAGATGGTGCGGTGATCGTGGCGACGGGTGGGACGACGGGGCCCCTGCCCTTCGACGTCGACGACGGGGCGACCGTGCTGCACGCAGCCGAGGTGCTGGACGGCGCCGACGTGCCCGAAGGCCGGGTGGCGGTATGGGATCCCGTCGGGGGACCGGTGGCCATCTCCGTCGCCGAACGCCTGGCCGCCGAGGGTCGGCCGGTCGTGCTGCTCACCCCGCACCTGCTCGTCGGTGAGCAGCTCAGCCTCAGCGGCGACCTGGCCCCGGCGCAGAACCGGCTGGCCGGAGCCGGCGTCGAGGTGGTGAAGGACGCGCTGGTCCGTCTGGTCGGTCCCGGCACCGTCCGGGTGGAGGACCGTTGGAGCGGGCGGGCCGCCGACGTGGCGGCGGTGGCCCTCGTCGCCTGCGGCCACCGCCTGCCCGACACCACGCTCGACGCCGCCGAGAACCTGCCCCAGGCGGGCGACCGTGTCGCCCCCCGGACCATCCACGAAGCCGTGCTCGAGGGCCGCCGCCGGGCCCTGGAGCTGAGGAGCTGACGCGCGCGACATGGGCCGCTACCGACACCTGTTCTCCCCGCTGCGCCTGGGGCCGGTCACCGTCCACAACCGGATCGTGTTCAGCGCGCACCTCACGAACTACGCCGAGGACGGGCTCCCCACCGAGCAGCACGCCGCCTACTACGCCGCCCGGGCCGAGGGGGGAGCGGGGCTCATCATCACCGAGGAGCACTCCACCCACGCCACGGACTGGCCCTACGAGAAGCTGATCCACGGGTTCCACCGTGAGGTGATCCCCGGTTACCGGCGCATCACCGAGGCCGTCCACGCCCACGGTGTGCCCGTGTTCGCCCAGATCAACCACAACGGCGGCCAGGCCTCCTCCATGTACTCGAGGCTGCCCGTGTGGGCCCCCTCGCCGGTTCCCGACCCGCTGTTCCGCGAGGTGCCCAAGGCCGTCAACACCCGGGAGATCGCCGAGATCGTCGCCGGGTACGCCACCGTCGCCACCCACTGCCGGGAAGGCGGCTTCGACGGGGTCGAGCTCCAGTGCAGCCACTCCTCGATCGTGCGGGGGTTCCTGTCCGGGGCGACCAACCACCGCACCGACGCCTACGGGGGCAGCCTGGCCAACCGGGCGAGGATCCTCCTCGAGATCGTCGACGCCGTGCGTGAGGCGATCGGTCCCGACCTCGCCCTCGGCGTGCGACTCTGCGGCGACGAGCTCATCGAGGGCGGCACCACCATCGACGAGGCCGTCGAGGTGGCGAAGCTGGCCGAGGCCTCCGGCCGGGTCGACTACATCAACACCTCGATCGGCGTGGCCACGGCGACGCTGTTCATGATCGAGGCCTCGATGCACATCCCGCCCGGGTACTCGCTGTTCATCCCCAACGCGATCCGCCGCGCCGTGCAGATCCCGGTGGTCGGCGTCGGGCGCTTCAAGGATCCGCTCCAGGCCGAGCGCGCCCTGGCCGAAGGTCACTGCGACCTCGTCGGCGCGGTGCGGGCCCAGATCGCCGATCCCGACTTCGCCCGGAAGTCCAAGCTCGGCGACACCGACGCCATCCGCCTGTGCCTGTCGTGCAACCAGGAGTGCGTCGGCCGCATGGGCCTCAACCGGTGGCTGGGTTGCATCGAGAACCCCCGCACCGGCCGGGAGGCCGCCGTGGCATCCCTGGCCGCCCCGGTGCGACGCCCCGCCCCCGCCCGCCGTCGGATCCTCGTCGCCGGTGCCGGGCCCGCCGGCCTGCAGTCGGCCATCGCCGCCGCCCGGCGCGGCCACGAGGTCGTCGTCCACGAAGCCTCCCGGGAGGCGGGTGGCCAGCTCCGCTGGGCGGCGTCGGTACCCAACCGTGCCGAGATCGGCGATCTCGTGCGCAACCAGCTGAGCGAGCTCGAACGCCTCCACGTGAAGGTCCTCTTCGACCACCCCGTCGATCTCGACCTGGTGCGGTCGCACGGCCCCGACGCCGTCGTCGTGGCCACCGGCTCGGTGCCCCAGCGTCCCTACTGGGACGCCGAGGGCGACCCGCGCATCGTCGATCAGCTCGACGTGCTGACCGGCGCCGCCGAGACGCCCTCGGGCATCCGGGTCGTCATCGTCGACGAGCTCGGCTTCCACCAGGCCACCAGCGTCGCCGAGGTGCTCGCCGACCGGGGCTGTCGCGTCGAGATCCTCACCCCCGGCCTGGTGGTCGCCCAGGACCTCGGGATCACCTTGGACCAGGAGCACTTCCGGATGCGGGCGGCGGCCAAGGGCATCGTGCTCACGCCCGAATCGGTGGTGATGGGCTGGGACGGCCGGGCCCTGAACGTCCTGCGGCACACGTCGGGGGCCATGCGCGAGGTCGAGGCCGACCTGGTCGTGCTGGCCGTGCCCAACCGTCCGGCCGAGGGCCTCTACCAGGAGCTCCGGACCGCCGGGGTGACCGCCCATCGCGTCGGTGACTGCCTGGCGCCGCGGCGGGCCCATGCCGCCGTCATCGACGGGGACCGCATCGGAGCGGTCCTGTGAGCCCGGTGGACCCGGTGGACCCCGTGGACCCGGTGGACCCGGTGGACCCGGCCGGCGACCGGCCGACCGGTGCGGGCGTTCCGGGCGTTCCGGGCGGTGCGGGCGTTCCGGGCGGTGCGGGCGTTCTGGGCGGTGCGGGCGTTCTGGGCGGTGCGGCGATGGTGGCCGTGGTCCCGGTCCGGGGCGGGATGGTGCCGCTCGGGTCCGACGAGGCCGCCGCCGAGGCGGGCGGCTGCGCCGTGGTCGTGGGCGAGCAGGCGGCCGCTGCGGCCAGGGCACTGAGCGGAGCCGTCCGGGTGGTCGTCGCCGAGACCTCCCTCGATGACGCCTCGGCCCTGGCCACCGCGCTCGCCGGGTTGGTCGGTGCCGTTCCCGCCGTCGTCCTCCCGGCCTCGCCCGACGGCCGCGACCTCGCCCCCGTCCTCGCCCGCGCCCTGGGCCGGCCGCTGCTGGCCGGAGCTGTCGCCGTCGCTCCATCGGGGGCCACCGTGTCCCGCCACGGCGGGTTCGTGCTGGAGGAGCTGCGTGTCGCCGGGCCCTTCGTCGCCACCCTGGTCCCCGGGGCCCGGGGTGCTCCCGCCGCGGCTCCGACCCCGTCACCCGAGACCGTCACCCTCACCGCCGCGACCGCGCCCGGCGGCCTGCGCACGATCGCCGTGCTGCCCCCCGACCCGGCGACCATCGACCTCGGTGAGGCGTCGGTGATCGTCGCCGGCGGCAACGGTCTCGGATCGAAGGAGCGCTTCGACCAGCTCGGCGCCATCGGCCGCCGGCTCGGCGCCGCCCTCGGCGGCACCCGGGTGGCCTCTGACGCCGGCTGGATCCCCTTCGAGCGCCAGATCGGCACCACCGGGGTGAGCGTCTCGCCCCGCACCTACCTGGCGTTCGGGATCTCGGGGGCGACCCAGCACGTCACCGGCCTCGGCGACCCCGACCACGTCGTCAGCGTGAACACCGACCCGTCCTGCCCGATGATGGCCATGGCCGACCTGGCCATCGTCGCCGATGCCGGCGCCGTCCTCGACGAGCTCGCCGCCCGGCTCACCCCGGGGGAGCGGTCGTGAGCGCGGTCGGGGCGGTGGAATCCGCGGGGGCCGTCGACGTCGACGTCGTGGTGGTCGGGGCCGGTCCCGCCGGGGCCGCCGCCGCCCTCACCCTGGCCCGGGCCGGCCGGTCGGTGATCCTGCTCGAGCGTGGCCCCTTCCCGGGGTCGAAGAACGTCTACGGCGGCGTCATCTACGGCCGCATCCTCGACCGTCTCGTGCCCCGCTGGTGGGACGAGGCCCCCATCCAGCGCTGGATCACCCGGCGCGGGACGATGCTGCTCACCGGCCACCAGAGCCTCTGCATCGACTACCGCACCACGGCCTGGGGCGAGGAGCCCTACAACGGCTTCACCGCCTACCGGCCCGACTTCGACCGCTGGTTCGCATCGCGGGCCGAAGACGCCGGGGCCGTCCTCGTCACCTCGACCACGGCCACCGGCCTGGTGCGCGACGGCCAGGGCCGCGTCGCCGGCGTGCGCACGGACCGGGAGGGCGACATCCGCGCCCGGGTCGTCATCGCCTGCGACGGCGTGAACTCCTTCCTGGCCCGGGAGGCGGGCCTCTACCCGGGCTTCTCCCGGGACCACCTGACCCTCGGGGTCAAGGAGGTCCTCGCCATCCCGCGGGCCGAGATCGAGGCCCGCTTCAACGTGACCGGCCGCCACGGCGCCGATCTCGAGATCGTCGGCGGGACGATGGGCATCCCCGGTGGGGCGTTCGTGTACACCAACCTCGACACCGTCTCCATCGGTGCGGTCCTGTCCCTGAACGGGCTGGCCGCCGCCAGGATCCGCCCGGAGGAGGTCATCGCCGGGCTCAAGGAGCACCCGTCGCTGGCCCCGCTCGTCGCCGGCGGCGAGGTCAAGGAGTACGCCGCCCACCTGATCCCCGAGGCTGGCTACCACGCCATGCCCGAACTGGTGGGGGACGGCCTGCTCGTCGCCGGTGACGCCGCCGGCATGTGCCTGGCCGCCGGGCTGTGGCTGGAGGGCGTGAACTACGCCATGGGATCGGGCCTCCACGCCGCCGAGGCGGCCGACGAGGCCATCGCCCGGGGCGACACCTCCAGGGCCGGTCTCGCCTCGTACCGCACCCGGCTGGAGTCGGGCTTCGTGCTGCGCAACCATCGCAAGGTGCGCCACGCCGAGCGGCTCCTGCTCAACGAGCGCACCCAGCAGCGCTACCCGGAGCTCGTGTGCGACCTCATCGAGGCGATGTACCGGGTCGAGGACCCGACGCCCAAGCCGGGTGGCGCCCGCCTGGCGTGGAAGGCGTTCCGGCGCTCCGGGCTGCGGGTCCGCGACGTGGCCCGGGATCTCATCGACTCGGTACGCACCTACGGCTGAGCACCGAGGACGGGCGGGCCGGCGGCCCGGGTCACTCGGCCCGGGTCACTCGGGTGGGGCCACTCGGCCCGGGTCACTCGGCCCGGGTCACTCGGCCCGGGTCACTCGGCCCGGGTCACTCGGCCCGGGTCACTCGGCCCGGGTCACTCGGCCCGGGTCACTCGGCCCGGGTCACTC
>JBIKWW010000232.1:0-5941 GCA_044356125.1 Acidimicrobiia bacterium | reverse complement strand
TGGTGGGGTCGGGACGGCTGGTGGGGTCGGGACGGCTGGTGGGGTCACTCGTCGCCTCGGCGGTGCTGCTGGCGGCATGCGGGGTGGCGACCACCCCGCCCCGGGCCGTCAACCGCGCCGTGCCCAGCACGGCGGTGCCCGCCACCATGGTCTTCCCGCTGCCCGGCGGGCGCCTCGCCGTGAACGTACCGACCCCGAAGGTGGCCGTCGAGCTGTACTTCGTGCGCAACGGCCGCCTCGACAAGCGGCTGCGGTCGCTGGCGCTGCCCGAGGTCGTCGGGGAGGTCAACTCCTCCGAGCTGGGCAAGCGCATCGACGCCGCCCGCAAGCAGGCCGTGATCGAGGCCCTGCTGGCCGGACCCACGGCGCGCGAGCGGGAGGAGGGGACCACCAGCGCCCTCGACGCCCTCGTCGACCTGAGCGCACCGTCGCCGATCATCGTCAGCGCCGTCGAGCCGGGGGCGCCCATCTTCCTGAACATCCGCCCGGCGTCCCCGCCCGGCAACCGGGAGCAGCTCCTGGCCGCGTACGCCCAGATCGTGTGGACGGCCGACCCCGACAACGGGCGCGGGGTCCGGTTCCAGGCCAACGAGAACGGCCGCCCCGTCGACCTCAGCCCGTCCAGCGAGTCGGCGACCGGTCTCCCGGTCGTCTACGGCAGCGACTACCCGTGCCTGCGCTTCGGCGACTGCGCGACGCCGCCCACCGCCTCCTGACCCGCCTCTGACCCGCCCGCCGATCGGGCCCTGCGGGGGTGGGCGGGCCGCGGTACGGTGACGCTGCGGTCCGGGATCGTCTAAGGGCAAGACAACTGGTTTTGGTCCAGTGAATAGGGGTTCGAATCCTCTTCCCGGAACCCGGAAGCGCCGATGGCTCTCCCCGACCCTCCTCAGGACCGAGACCCCCTCCCATGTCACCTGCCGCGTCACCTGCCGAGCAACCAGCTCACGACCTGCGCTCGTCGCGCCCCGGTCGCTCCTTGGCCGCCATCGTGATGGCCGCCGGGGAGGGCACCCGCATGCGCTCGGACCGCCCCAAGCCGCTGCACCGGCTCTGCGGTCGCCCGATGGTGCTCCACGTCCTCGACGCCCTCGCCTCCACGGGGGCGACCCGGGCCGTGATGGTGGTCGGACACGGGGCCGACCGGGTCACCAAGGCACTGACCGCCGAGGCGCCGAGCGGGATGCCCCTCGAGTTCGTCACGCAGACGGTGCAGCGGGGCACCGGCGACGCGGTCGCCGTCGCGCTCACCGCCTTCGACGCCGACGCCGAGGACGACGTGCTGATCATGCCCGGCGATCAGCCGCTGTTCCGGCCCGAGACCCTCCGGTCGCTCGTCGAGCGCCACCGCTCGGCCGACGCCGCGGTGACGGTGCTGACGGCCCGGGTGCCCGACCCGACGGGCCTGGGGCGCATCGTGCGGGACCGGCAGGGGCGGGTCCGGCGCATCGTCGAGCACCGCGACGCCACCGACGAGGAACGCACCATCGACGAGATCAACACGTCGGTGTACTGCTGCCGGCTCGACGTGCTGGCCCCCGCCCTGCGGCGCCTCAGCCCGGACAACAGCCAGGGCGAGTACTACCTGACCGACGTCGTCGAGGTGCTCGCCTCGGCCGGGTACCCGGTGGCCGCGTCGACCGTCGAGGACCGCGCCGAGGCGGCCGGGGTCAACGACCGGATGCAGCTCGCCGTCGCCGAACGGGAGCTGCGCCGTCGCACCAACGCCCGGTTGATGGCGGCCGGGGTGACCATGCTCGACCCCGACCAGACCTACGTGGACGCCAGCGTGGTCGTCGGCCGTGACGTGACGGTCTTCCCCGGTGCGCTGCTGCAGGGCCGCACGGTGATCGGGGCGGGGGCCGAGATCGGCCCGGGGTGTCGGCTGGTCGACTGCCGTGTGGGGGAGGGGGCGACGCTGGAGCAGGTGGTCGCCCGCGGTGCGGTGATCGGCGACGGCGCCGTCGTCGGCCCCTTCGCCGCCCTCGGCCACGGAGCCGTCATCGAGGCGGGCGTGCGGACGGGGCCGTTCCACACCGCCGGCGTCCTGGCCTGACCGGACCCCCACCGGACCCTCGACGGGGCGGGGCCTCCCGCCGCCCGGGTAGCCTCCCCCGGGCGGGGCGATGTGCGGCCCGCTTCCGAGGAGGGAGTCCCGTGCAGCTCTTCGAGGTCCAGCCGACGAAACGTCTGGTGCTCTTCTCGGGCCGTTCGAACCCCGAGCTGGGCGAGCAGGTGGCCGACCATCTGGGCCTGGAGCTCGGCCCCGTGCAGATCGTCGACTTCGCCAACGGCGAGATCCGACCCACCTTCGGGACCTCGATCCGGGGCTGCGACGTGTTCGTGATGCAGACGCACGCAGCGAGCGACTCGCGTTCGGTCAACGACGCGATCGTGGAGCAGCTCATCATGATCGACGCCGCCAAGCGCGCCTCGGCCAAGCGCATCACGGCCGTGATCCCCTTCTTCGGCTACGCCCGCCAGGACCGCAAGGCGGCGGGCCGGGAGCCCATCACGGCCAAGATGATGGCCGACATGCTGACCGTGGCCGGGGCCGACCGCGTGGTCACGATCGACCTCCACTCCGGCCAGATCCAGGGCTTCTTCGACATGCCCGTCGACCATCTCACGGCCATGCCCGTGCTCGTCGAGTACCTCCGGGCCAACGCCCCCCGCGAGTCGGTCATCGTCTCGCCCGACACCGGCCGGGTGAAGGTGGCCGAGCGCTTCGCCAAGCACCTCGACTTCGACGTCGCCTCGATCTACAAGCGGCGCTCCAAGTCCAAGGTCAACACCGTCGAGGCCCTCGACATCATGGGTGAGGTCGAGGGCCGGTACTGCGTGATCGTCGACGACATGATCGGCACGGCGGGCACCATCTGCGCCGCCGCCGACATCCTCAAGCACCACGGTGCGACCGGCGTGATGGCGGCGGCCACCCACGGCGAGTTCGCCGGGCCGGCCGTCGACCGCATCAAGAACTCGGTGTTCGAGCGGGTCGTCGTCACCAACACGATCCCGGTCGGCCCGGAGAAGCGCTGCGACAAGATCGAGGTCCTGTCCGCCGCCCCGATCATCGCCACGGCCGTGCGGGCGGTGTTCGAGGACGGGTCGGTGTCGGAGATCTTCGGCGGCGAGAACCAGTCCTGACCCCGGCCGGGGGTGCCGGGCCCCGTGCCGGGCTCCGTTCCCGGCTGGTCCGGGTGGTTGCTAACCTCTCCCGTCCCTGCGTCCGGCCCCGCCGGTCAGCCCCAACCGCCGGCCACCCCAGAAGCGAGCACCGCGATGTCCCAGATCACCCTCAACGCCGAGCTCCGCACCGAGACCGGGTCCGGCCCGGCCGGTCGTCTGCGCGCCGAGGGCAAGCTCCCCGGCGTCGTCTACGGCAAGGGCACCGAGCCCGTCCACGTCGTGCTCGACCACCACGAGCTGCGCCTGGCGTTCCCGACCATGGCCAGCCGCGCCGGTGAGGTCGCCCTCGTGGTCGGCGGCACCACCCACACCGTGAAGGTGCAGGAGATCCAGCGCGACCCCGTCAAGGGCGTCGCCATCCACATCGACTTCCTGCGCGCCTGAGCCCAGCCTGAGTCCGGTCTGAGTCCCGCCTACGGCCACGTCCCGTGCTCGGCCGTGACCGCCGCGGGACCCCCGCCGACTGGCTGGTGATCGGCCTCGGCAACCCCGGCGAGGAGTACCGGGGGACCCGCCACAACCTGGGGGCCGAGGTCGTCGAACGCCTCGCCCACCGCCACGGCGGCCGTCTGAAGGCCGGTCGTGAACGGGCGCTGGCCTGTGAGATCCGCCTCGGTGACGCCCGGGTGGCGCTCGCCTTCCCGCAGACCTACATGAACCTGTCGGGTGAGTCGGCCCGGCTGCTCGTGCAGCGCCACGGGATCACCGACATCGCCCGGATCGTCGTGGTCCACGACGAGCTCGACCTCCCCCGGGGGCGGCTGAAGCTGAAGGTCGGGGGCGGCACGGCGGGCAACAACGGGCTGAAGTCCCTGGTGGCCCACCTCCACGACCCCGGCTTCGTGCGGGTGCGGATCGGCATCGGCAAGCCCCCGGGTCGCCAGCAGGGCGCCGATTTCGTGCTCAAGCAGCCCGGTGGGGCCGAACGGACCGAGCTCGACGTCGCCGTCGAGGAGGCCGCCGACGCGGTCGAGTCCATCGTGGCCGAGGGCGTCGAGCGCACCATGAACCGGGTCAACGCAGCCACCCCCGGCACTTCATGAATTCCACTGCCTGAATCTAAGCGTTCACCTGATGCCCGGTGATCCGACACCTGGCTGGGGCACCGTGACGGCGCATGGAAACCCCCCACAACCCCACCTACGCCGACCTCGTCGAGCAGCGCTACTCGCGGCGCACCGTGCTGGGCGGCGCCACCGCCGCCCTCGGTGCAGCGGCCGCCGGGCTGCTCCCGTCGCTGCCCGCCCACGGCCAGGCGGTGCCGGCCGCCGGTGCGGCCGGCACCGCCGTCGGCCCGGCCACTGTGGCGAGCACCCCCGCCAACATCGGCTTCACCCCCATCCCCTCCTACGCCGTGACCGACGACGCCGTGCGCGTGCCCGAGGGCTACGTCGTCGACATGGTGCTGCGCTGGGGCGATCCGATCAAGGCCGGCGGCCCGGCCTTCGACGTGAACGCCCAGACGCCGGAGAAGCAAGCCGCCCAGTGCGGGTACAACCATGACTTCCAGGCGTTCTTCCCCCTCGGGAAGACCGGTACCGAGGGCGTGTTCTTCGTCAGCCACGAGTACACCGACGGCTCCAAGATGTTCCCCGGCTACAACGCCAACACCACCGACCTGGCCCGTCTCAAGACCTGGGTCGACATCGAGCTCGAGGCCCACGGGGGCACCGTCGTGGAGCTGGAGCGGGGCTCGGGCGGGACCGGCGCCTGGCAGGTCCGCGCCTCGGGGACGCGCAACCGACGCATCACGGCGAACACCCCGATGCGCTTCTCCGGCCCGGCGGCCAACGACCTGCGCCTGGGCAGCGGCGTGATCGGCACCCTGAACAACTGCGCCGGCGGCGTGACCCCCTGGGGCACGATCCTCACCGCCGAGGAGAACTTCAACCAGTACTTCGCCAACGCCGGCCGCATCGCCGACACCCGCACCCGGGAGGCCCACGCCCGCTACGGCGTGACGACCGGGGCCAGCGCCCGCGGCTGGGAACGGGTCTACCCGAACCGCTTCGACACCGCCGTCAACCCCGACGAGCCGTGGAAGTTCGGCTGGATCGTCGAGATCGACCCCGACGACCCCAGCTCGGTCCCCGTCAAGCACACCGCCCTCGGCCGCTTCAAGCACGAGGCCGCCACGACCGTCATCGCCCCGACCGGCCAGCTGGTCGTCTACAGCGGCGACGACGAGCGCTTCGACTACATGTACAAGTACGTCTCCTGGGGCACGTACGACCCCAAGGCGGGCAAGGCCAACTCCAGGCTCCTCACCGAAGGGACCCTCTACGTCGCCCGGCTGCGCGCCGACGGCTCGGCCGAGTGGATCCCGCTCGTGTACGGCTCGCGCCCCGAGCTGAGCACCCCCCGCTTCGAGAGCCAGGCCGACGTCCTGATGCGGACCCGACTCGCCGCCGACGCCGTCGGCGCCACCCGCATGGACCGGCCCGAGGACATCGAGATGAACCCGAAGACCGGCAAGGTCTACGTGGCGCTCACCAACAACTCGAACCGCACGACGGTGGTCACCAACGACGCCGAGCGGGCCTCCAACCCCCGCATCAACAACCGGACGGGCCACATCCTGGAGTTCTCCGAGCGGGGCGACAACGCCGCCGCCCGCGAGTTCACCTGGGGCATCTTCATCCTCGCCGGAGACCCCGGCGCCGGGCGACTCGTCGACTCCCCGGCCGGGAACCGCCAGGGCGGCGACCTCTACTTCGGCGGGTTCCGCGGTCAGGTCAGCCCCATCGGT
>JBIKWW010000013.1:0-19471 GCA_044356125.1 Acidimicrobiia bacterium | reverse complement strand
GACGCCCGCCGCGGCCGCGCTCAGAACGAGACGTACCGGAAGAGGCCCGAGAACTCGTCGCCGGTGGCGCCGCGCTTCATGGAGATCTGGGCCACGTAGAAGTTCTTCTGGACGATCTCGCCCTCGCCCGTGAAGGAGATGTCGCCCAACGGGGTGGCGTACTTGCCGGCGAGCACCTGGCGGTTCAGTTCGACCCGAAGCTGATCGAGGGGTAGATCGAGCTTGCCCGCCTTGCCCAGCTCGCGCAGGGCGTCGACGAAGACCTGGACGCCGGTGAAGGCCTGGGCCGCGATCTGGCCCGGATCCCGCTTCTGCTGGTCGGCGAAGAGCTTGCGGAACTCCCGGTTGATCCCGCCCGAGGGGATGTCGGGGGAGTAGGCCTGAGCGACGATGAGGCCGTCGCACTGGGCCTTGCAGACCGAGAAGGTCTGCACCACGTTGAGGCCGTTGCCGCCCACGATCGCCCCGCCGAAGCCAGTGTCGCGCAGCTGCTTGACCAGGTTGCCGGACTGCGCCAGACCGGAGATGACGACCAGGTCGGGCCGGTTGGACCGCACGAAGTTGACCTGGGTGGTGAAGTCGGTGTCGTTCACCTTGAAGGTCTGGGGCGGCAGCAGCTCCAGACCCGAGGCGCGCACCGCCGTCTGGAACACGACCGTCTCGCTGCGGCTGAAGGCGTCGTCGTCGGCGAAGAACACGGCGGCCTTGGACAGCGGCGAGGTCTGGGCCGCGTACTTCACGGCATTGCCGGCGTACACCGCCACGCCGGCCGAGACACGGGCGATGTAGTCGCCGATCTGGGGGATGCCCGCCGCCGTGTTGCTCGGGGCCAGGACGGGGACCTTCTTGCGCTCGGCCACCGGATCGGCGGCGAAGGCCTGCTGCGAGAGCGTGGGCCCGACGATGCCGACGACCTTGTCGCTGTCGATCAGGGCGTTGAACGCGGCGATGGCGCCAGCCTCGTCGGAGCTCGTGTCCTGGATGACGACCTGGAGCTTGCGGCCGTTGATGCCGCCGTTGTCGTTGACCCACTTCTCGGCGAGCTGGACGCCCAGCTTCTGATCCTGGGCCAGGTTGGCGGTGGACGCCCCGGAGATGCCGATGGCGACGCCGAGCTTGATGGGGGCGCCACCGGACGACCCGCCCGACGACCCGCCCGACGAGCTGCTCGCCGCCGCCGTGGTGGCGGGGGCGGCCGCTGCGGCCGTGGTGGTGGGGGCGGCCACCCAGCGGCGCCGGTTGCCCTCGCGCACACAGGTGAGGCTCCCGGAGCGGGTACCCACCTGGGCCGGGGTGCAGCGGTCACCCGCCTTGGGGGTGGCGGCGCCGGCGATGGGTCCGACGGCACCCCAGATCAGGCCGGTGCCGGCGACCAGGGTGATGAGAAGGGCTCGGGATCGGGACATGAAGGGCTCCTCGGGTGGTCAGGAACGGACGTCATGGTGACAGCTCGGCGACGCAAGTGTGAACGGCGTCACCTCCGAGGATACCGGCCGTCCCGCCGTCCCGGCGGGTCGGCCCGCCCGGATCAGCGGGTGGGGAGCTCCACCGTCACCCGGTGGGCGGCCGGATCGGCGGCGGAGCGGCCCACGCGCAGCACCAGCGGCCCCGTCGCCGGGCGCCACGCCCGGGCCACCGGATCGCGCCGGGCCAGCGCGTCGGCCCCGATGCCGATCGCCACGGTCGCCGTCGCCCCGGACTCCACCTCGACCCGTCCGAAGCCGACCAGGCGGCTCGGCGCCTGCGGATCGGACGGCTCGGCGTACACCTGGACGACCTCGGCGCCGTCGCGGGACCCGGTGTTGGCGACCTCGGCCCGGACCTGGACCGAGCCCTCGGCGTCGACCGAGGCCGTGACGTCCCCGAGCGAGAACGACGTGTAGGACCCTCCCCATCCGAAGGGGAACTGCGGCGGGCGGCCGGTACGTTCGAGGTGCCACCAACCGTGCCAGCGGTCGTAGGGGAAGTGCCGGGCGTCGCGGTCGAAGGAGGGCAGGTCGGCCTCGTGGACCGGGACGCTGAAGGGGAGCCGGCCCGACGGGTTCACCGCCCCGGTCAGCACGTCGGCCAGCCCCTCCCCGGCCCGGCAGCCCCCGTACCAGGCCTGCACCACGGCGGGCACGGCGTCGATCCAGTCGCCGACCATGACGGCGCTGCCGCTCTGGATGACCACGACGGTGCGCCGGTTGGCCCCCGCCACGGCCCGGATCAGCTCCGCCTGCCCCGACGGCAGCCGCAACGAGGTTCGGTCGCCCCCAACGCTGAATCCCCGGGGCCGCTCGGCCAGGCGGGCGGGCTTCTGCACGGGCACCTGCGCGCCGATCCACTCGTCGTAGAGCTCCACCTCGTGGGGCTCGTCGCCGGGGGGGAGCAGGGCGCCCAGCGCCGGGTCCGTCTCGCCGATGAACTCGCCCTCGTCGCGGTAGGTGGTGCCGACCACGACCACCGCCAGATCGGCGTCCGCAGCGGTGGCGGCGGCCGCCGCCGGGTCGGTGCCGGGATCGAACACGACCCCGGCGAAGGCCGCGCGCAACCCGTCGAGCAGGGTGTGGCAGTCGAGGTCCCACACGTCGCTCGAACCGCCGTCGCCGAGGTTGACGGTGTCGGCCAGCACGCCGATGACGGCCACCCGGGAGCCCGGTTCGGCGGGCAGGACGGGCGTGGCGTCGACGGGCTCGTTGCGCAGCAGCACCACCGAACGGGCGGCGACCTCGCGGGCCAGGCTCCGGTGCCCGTCGCTGCCCACGACGGTGAGCGGGGGCGGTGGAGCGCCCAGCACGGCGTCGAAGCGCAACAGGGTGGCGATCACCCGGGTGACGGCCTCGTCGACGTCGGCCCATGACGCCTCGCCCCGTTCCAGGGCACCGGCGAGGTGCTGGGCCCGGACCATCCGGAACGGCATCTCGATGTCGAGCCCGGCGTGCAGCGACGCCGCCGCGTCGCGCAGGCCGAAGATCCAGTCGCTGATCACGAAGCCCTCGAAGCCCCACTCGCCCCGCAGCACGTCGGTGAGCAGGGCCCGGCTCTGCCCGCACCACTCCCCGTTGACCGAGTTGTACGCCGACATGACCGAAGCGACGCCCTCGGCCACGATGCGCCGGAAGTGGGGCAGGTAGACCTCGTGGAGGGCCACGTCGTCGACCTCGATGTCGACGCTGAAGCGGGCGTTCTCCATCGAGTTGCAGGCGAAGTGCTTCACGCAGGCCATCACGTGGCGCTGCAGGCCCCGGGTGAAGGCGGCGCCCAGCTCGCCCACGTGGAACGGGTCCTCACCGTAGGTCTCCTGGGCCCGACCCCAGGCGGGATGGCGCAGCACGTTGACGCACACCGCCCCGGTGAGGGTGGCCCCCAGGGCCCGGAGCTCACGGCCGACCGCCTCACCGACCCGCTCCTCGAGCGCCGGGTCCCAGGTGGCGCCGCGGGCCATCGACACCGGGAAGCAGGTGGCGTTGCCGATCACCGCGCCGCGCGGGCCGTCGGCGAAGGCGATGCCGGGCACGCCCAGGCGCTCGACCCGGGCGGCCGCGAACGGAGCGCGGTGGTAGCCGTCGTCGCGGGTCATGTACCGCAGCCCCGCCCAGGTGGGGGCGTCGCCGTCGAGGCACCACAGCCGCTCCTCGGGGGTCATGCGGGCGGTCAGGGCCCGGGCCGCGTCGGCCGCCGCCGCTCCCGCCGCCACCGCCCGGCGGGCATCCTCGAAGCTCTGGATCACCGACATCGCCATCCCTCCCGACGGAACCCCGGTGGCGCCGCCACCCCGTTCATGGCACATCGCAGCGTCCCGGCGCCAGACTGCCGGTCATGAACGCACCGGACACCGAACCCCGGACCCGCACCGCCTACCGCACCTGTCCGCTGTGCGAGGCGGGGTGCGGCCTCGAGCTGCGCATCGAGCGCCGTGACCGGCCGGCGCCCGACGGCACCGTCGCCACCGACGAGGTCGTCACCCGGGTCCGGGGCGACCGTCACGACGTCTTCTCCCACGGCTTCATCTGCCCCAAGGGCTCGGCCATCCACCACCTCCACGACGACCCTGATCGGCTGCGCCGACCCGTGGTGCGCCGCGACGGCCGCTTCGTGCCCGTCTCCTGGGCCGAGGCCTTCGCCACCGTCGAGCGGGGGCTGCTGGCGATCCTGGCCGAGCACGGGCGTGACGCCGTCGGCGTGTACCTGGGCAATCCGGGGGCCCACAGCCTCGGACCACTGCTGTTCAACCGCAACCTCATCCAGGCCCTCGGCACCCGCAACCGGTTCTCCGCCTCCACCGTCGACCAGCGGCCCAAGGAGATCTCGGCGTCGCTGATGTTCGGCTCGGTGGCCGTGCCCGTGCCCGATCTCGACCGCACCATGTTCCTCGTGATGCTGGGCGCCAACCCGCACGCGTCGAACGGCTCCCTGTGCACCGCCCCCGACTTCCCGGGCCGGCTCGACCGCCTGCAGGAGCGCGGCGGCACGCTGGTGGTCGTCGATCCCCGCCGCAGCGAGACCGCCGCCCGGGCCGATCGGCACCTGGCCATCCGCCCCGGGACCGACGCCCACCTCCTCGCCGCCGTGGCCCGCACCCTGATGGCCGAGGGGTTGGCCGCACCAGGCCCCCTGGCCGGGCACGCCAACGGGCTCGATGAGCTCCCCCGGCTGCTCGATGCCTTCACCCCGGAGCGGGCGGCCGCCGCCTGCGGCATCGGCGCCGACGACATCCGGCGCCTCGCCCGCGACCTGGCCGCCGCCCCCAGCGCCGCCGTGTACGGGCGCATCGGCACCTGCACCCAGGAGTTCGGCACGACCGCCTCGTGGCTCGTCGACGTCGTGAACCTGCTCACCGGCAACCTCGACCGGGTCGGCGGGGCCCTGTTCCCGAAGGGCGCCGTGGGCCAGCCCTCCACCAAGGGGGCACCCGGGACCGGCCGGGGCTTCACCATGGGCCGGGCCGTGTCACGCGTCGCCCAGCGGCCCGAGGCGCTCGGCGAGTTCCCCGTCACGGCCATGGTGGAGGAGATCGAGACCCCGGGGCCGGGACAGATCCGGGCCATGGTCACCGTGGCCGGGAACCCGGTGGCCTCGAACCCCAACTCCGAACGGGTCGACGCCGCGTTCGGCTCGCTCGACTTCATGGTCGCCGTCGATTGCTACGTCAACGAGACGACCCGTCACGCCGACGTGATCCTGCCGCCCCCGTCACCGCTGCAGAAGGCCCACTACGACGTGGCCCTGCTCAACTTCGCCGTGCACAACGTGGCCAACTACTCCGGGCCCGTGCTGCCACGCGACGTCGTCGACGGCGAGACTGCGCCCGACGAGTGGGAGATCCTCCTCCGCCTCGCCGCCATCGCCGCCGGCCAGGGATTCGACGCCGACGTCGACGAGTCCGTGAACGCCGCCGCCCGTTCGATGCTGGGCGCCGCCGTGCGCGACGAGCACGGTCCCGTCCACGGACGCGAGGTCGGCGAGCTGGAGGCGCAGCTCGGTGACCGGCGGGGTCCGGAGCGCCTGCTCGACGTCATGCTGCGAACCGGCCCCTACGGCGACGGCTTCGGCGCCCGTCCCGGGGGCCTCACCCTCGACGTGCTGCTGGCCAACCCCCACGGGGTGGACCTCGGAGCGCTCGAACCCGGGCGCATCCCGGGCCTCCTGCGCACGCCGTCGGGCCGCATCGAGCTGGTGCCCGACGTGCTGCGCGCCGACACCGAGCGCCTCGTCGCCTCGCTCGAGCGCGACCGGGACGCTTCGGTCGTGCTCGTGGGGCGTCGGCACGTCCGTTCGAACAACTCCTGGATGCACAACATCCGCGTGCTGACCAAGGGCCGCAACCGCTGCACCCTGCAGATCCACCCCGACGACGCAGCCCGCCTGGGGATCTCCGACGGCGGAGCCGTGCGCGTGCGGTCGCGCGTCGGTGAGGTCGTCGTCGCCGCCGAGCTGACCGACGCCATCCGGCCGGGTGTGGTGTCGATCCCCCACGGTTTCGGCCAGGGCGTGCCGGGGGCCGAGCTCCGGGTGGCGTCGGAGTACCGGGGGGTCAACACCAACGTGCTCACCGACGAGCTCTTCCTCGATCCCCTGTCGGGCAACGTGGCCCTCAACGGGGTTCCCGTGACGCTGGCCCCGGCGTGACCGGCGACGAACCCGGGGGGAGCGCCGGCGCGAGACGGCCACCCGACACCGTGGTCGTGGCGCTCGGCGGCAACGCCCTGGTCCGCGGCGAGCGCCGCTCGATCCTCGATCAGCTCGATGCCGTCGAGGACCTGGCCGGCTCGCTGGTCGATCTCGTGGCCGCCGGGTACCGCCTGGTCGTCACCCACGGCAACGGGCCCCAGGTCGGGTTCATCCTGCGTCGCTCGGAGCTGGCGGCGGCCGAGGTGGCCCCGGTGCCGATCGACTTCGCGGTGGCCGACACGCAGGGCGCCATCGGCCACATGTTCCTGCTGGCGCTGCGCAACGAGCTGGCCCGCCGGAACCTCGCCGTGCCGGTGACGGCGGTGGTGACCGACGTGGTGGTCGACGCCGACGACCCCGGCTTCACCCACCCCACCAAGCCCGTCGGCTCCCCGATGGAGGAGCAGCAGGCCCGCACGCTGGCGGCCCGCTTCGGCTGGACGGTGGCGCCGGAGGCCGACGGCCTCTGGCGGCGCGTCGTCGCCTCACCGGAGCCGCTGGAGCTCCTCGAGGTGGCGGCCATCGCCTCCCTGAGTGCCGCCGGGCACGTGGTGGTGGCCGCCGGGGGCGGGGGGATCCCGGTCGTCCGTCGGGCCGACGGGTCGCTGGGGCGGGCCGAGGCCGTCGTCGACAAGGACCTCAGCTCGGTGCTGCTGGCCACCGCCATCGGCGCCCGCCACCTGGTGATCGTCACGTCCGTCGACCGGGTGGCGGTCGCCTACGGACGCCCCGGTCAGCGCTGGCTCGACCACGTCACCACCGATGATCTGCACGCATACGAAGCGGCGGGCGAGTTCCCGCCCGGGAGCATGGGCCCCAAGATCGCCGCCGTGCTGCGGTTCGTGGAGTCCTCCCCGGTGGACGGGCCGACAGCGGTCATCACCTCGGCCGGCCACATCGTCGACGCCCTGGTCGGGCGCGCCGGCACCGTAGTCCGCCGCCCGGCCTGAGCCCCCGTCCCGCCGGGCCCGCCGGTTCGGGCCCGTCAGGCCGGGCCCGCCAGGACCGGCAGGAGGGCCCGGGCCACCGCCGCGGGCTGCTCCTCCTGGCTCATCAGCCCGGCGCCGGGGACCACGGTCAGCCGGGCCTCGGGGAACCGGGCCGCCATGGTGCGGGCGGCGGCGACCGGGAAGAAGCGGTCCTGCTCACCCCACACCAGCTGCACCGGGCAGGAGATGCGGCGGTGCACGGCGTCGAGGGAGCGGACGGTGTCGAGATCGAAGGCCCGCAGGAGCCTGACGGCGGCAGCGAAGCGCTCGGGCCGCTCGACGAGCGGGCGCAGGAAGAACTCGTCGAACTCCCCGTCGAGGTTCGAGGGATCGGCGAAGGCGGCGCCGAAGACGGGGCCCAGCCGCCGCAGTCGCGGACGCGCCAGGGTCCAGCGGAGTGCCGCCCCGTAGCCCGGGATCCTCCGCCCGCCGATGAAGGCCCGGAACCTCAGGGACATGGTCGGCTGCTCGGTGTCGATCAACCCCACTCCGTGCACCCGCCCGTCGCCGGCGACGGCGTGGCGCACGAACAGGCCGCCGCTGTCGTGCCCGACGACGGCCACGCTCGCCGCTCCCGGCCCCCGGGGCCCGGTCAGGTGGTCGATGACCCGGCGGACGGTCTCGGTGTGGCGGGCGACGCTCAACTCGGTCGTCGCGTCGAACCGCGACGATCCGGCGCCCGGCAGGTCGATCACGTGGCAGGTGACGTGGTCGACGAGGTGGGGCAGCAGGCCCCGGTACGTCGCCCCGCTGAGCGGCCAGCCGTGGACGAGCAGCACATGGGGCCCGGAGCCGACGGTGCGCAGGGCCACCTCACCGGCGCCGACGTCGATCATCCGGTCGGGAGGCCGCCGGAACAGCTCGGACGCGGCGGCGGGGGTCAGCGTGGGGGACTCGGGTCGGTTCATGCCCCGAGGATATTTGTAGTTGTAACTACATTCAACTGCTGGCGGGCTCGGGGAACGTGAGCTCCATGCCGGGCAGGCCCTCGGCCCGCCACGCTTCGAGGAGGCGGTTGAAGGCGTTGAGACCGGGCGTGTAGGCCCCGAAGAAGCCGCTCCCGCCGCGGGACGTTCCCTCGTTGTTGTAGTAGCCGGGCGTACAGCTGGACAGGAACCCGGCCCCGCCCACGTGGAAGCTCTGCAGGAGCGCCACCCAGTCCTGCTGGGCCTGCTCGGACGGCTCGACGGTGACCGCCCCCCGCCGCATGCTCTCGGCGATGACGTACGAGACGTGCCGGGCCTGGTCGTCGAACATGGAGGTCATGTTCAGGCTGAAGGCGTTCTGCGAGACCCCGATGTAGAACCAGTTGGGGAACTTCGTGGTCGTGAAGCCGTGCAGGGTGCGCAGCCCGTCGGCCCAGTGGTCGAAGAGCGAGACGCCGTCGCGGCCGTTGATCTCCAGCCCGAGGCGCCGCTGGAACGAGGCCGAGATCTCGAAGCCCGTGGCGTAGACGATGACGTCGACCTCGTACTCCCGGCCGTTGGCCACCACCCCGCGCTCGGTGATGCGCTCGACGCCCTTGGATCCGCTCACGTCGACGAGCGTGACGTTGTCGCGGTTGAAGCACTCGAGGAACTCGTCGTTGAACGTCGGGCGCTTGCACATCACGCGGTACCAGGGCTTGAGTGCCTCGGCCGTGGCGGGATCGCGGACGGTCTCGTCGACCCGGCGGCGGAGCTGCTCCATGAGCCGCATGTCCGAGAGCTCGACGACCCGGTTGCGCTCCTCGCGGGTCTTCGGACGGTTCTCGCCCTTCGGCGAGCTGATCGAACGGAAGATCTCCGTCCAGGAGTCGTCGATGAGGTCGGCCTCGACGGGCTTGCCGTCGGCCTGCATGGCGAAGTTCTCCCGCCGCTGGCGCTGCCAGCCCGGTTGCAGGGACGAGAACCAGTCGGGGTCGGTGGGACGGTTGCGACGCAGGCCGACCGTCGAGGGGGTCCGCTGGAACACGTAGAGGTGCCCGGCGTCGCGGGCCACGCGCGGCACCACCTGGATGGCGGTGGCCCCGGTGCCGATCACGGCGACCCGCTTGTCGGCCAGCCCGGTCATCCCGCCGTTGGTGTCACCACCGGTGTAGCCGTAGTCCCAGCGGCTGGTGTGGAACGAGTGGCCCTCGAAGGTCTCGATCCCCGGGATGCCGGGAAGCTTGGCGCGGGTGGTGGTCCCCAGGGCCATGACCACGAAGCGGGCCCGCAGGTCGTCACCCCGATTGGTGCGCACGTGCCAGCGGTCGAGGGCGTCGTCCCAGTCGAGCGAGCGCACGCGGGTCTGGAAGTACGTGCGGTCGTAGAGGCCGTAGCGATGCCCGATGCGCTGGGAGTGGCCGAAGATCTCCTCCACGTAGGAGTACTTCTCCTTCGGCATGTACCCGAGCTCCTCGAGCAGTGGGAGGTAGCAGTACGACTCGGTGTCGCACTGGGCGCCGGGGTAGCGGTTCCAGTACCAGGTGCCGCCGAAGTCGGCTCCGGCTTCGACGATGCGGAACGTGGTGACGCCCTGCTCGCTCAGGCGGGCGGCGGCCAGCAGCCCGCTGAACCCCCCGCCGACGATCACGACGTCGACGTCGTCGTGGACCGGGTCACGGGCGAAGGAGGGATCGGCGTAGGGGTCCTCCTCGGCGAAGTGGGCGTACTCACCGGCCATCTCGAGGTACTGGTCGGCGCCGTTCTCCCGCAGGCGCCGCTCCCGCTCCAGGCGGTAGCGCTCGCGCACCTCGTCGGGATCGAAGCCCAGCTCGTCGGTCCTGGTGTCCATTCACTGCCCCTCGTGTCAGGTGTGCCGCGACCGGAGCGTAGAGCCGCGCCCGGACCACGACCCAGCGCCGACTCGGCGTGGTCCCCGGTGCGGCCCGGTGCGGCCCGGTGCGGCCCGGCGGAGCCCGGTGCGGCCCGGTGCGGCCCGGTGCGGCCGGTCACGCCCGACGGGTGACCCCGGCGGTGCGCAGGGTGGCCCGGGCGGCGGCGTCGAAGCCGAGCTCGGCGAGCACGGCATCGGTGTCGGCTCCGAGCGACGGGGACGGGCCGGGCGTGACGACCGGGGTCAGGTCCATGCCGATCGGGGTGGACGTGGTCCGGTAGCGGCCGAGGACCGGATGGTCGAGATCCTCGACGAACCCGTTGGCGACGGCCCCGGGATCGTCGATCGCCTCCGTCGGCAGGTGGTAGCGGCTGCAGGGCACACCACCGGCCCGGAACCGGGCGATCCAGGCCTCCGTGGTGTCGGTGCGCAGCAGCGCCTCGGCCGCCTCCACGAGCTCGAACCAGCGGCGGCTGCGGTACTCGTGGACGTGCCCGCGATGGTCCACCAGGCCGGTCACGGCGTAGAAGCGGCTGATGAGGAAGGGGCTGAGGGCACCCACCGAGATGAACGAGTCGGCCGTGACGTAGTGGCGGAAGCAGAAGTCGAACACGCCGCCGGTGGGCAGCACACGGCTCTCGAAGAGCTCCCGCTGCTCGTCGAAGCCACCGCCGGCGGCACGCACCACGGCGAGGTCGGCGTCGAACTCGGCGAGCGCGTCGGCGTCGTGGGCGTCGAAGCGGGCGTTGGTGGGCATGGCCAGCCAGTGGGCGGTGGCCAGCAGCGAGGTGTGCACCCGCTGGCCCCGGCCGGTGAGCGCCCGGTGGTAGAGCGCAGCGAGCACGGCCGCTGCGCTGGAGAGCCCGGTGGACATGTCGGAGTAGGCGGGGCGGACCGACACCGGACGGCCGTTCTCGGACCTCGACGTGACGAACGACAGGCCCGACAGGCCCTGGACGAGCACGTCGTAACCGCCCTCCTCGGCGTCGGGACCCTTCGTGCCGAGCGCCCGGTGCTCCAGGTAGACGACCTCGGGGTTGAGTGCACGCACGGCCTCGTAGGTGAGCCCGAACCGCTCGAGATCGGCCCCCTTGAACGCGCACAGCACCACATCGGCCGAGCGCAGCAGGGCGTCACGGGCGGGTGCCGCGGCGGCAGCGGTGAGGTCGAGCACGATGCTGCGCTTCCCCGGGTTGACGACCGCATAGGTCCGCCCCTCGGCCAGTCCGGCGAACGGAGCCATCGTGCGGGTGGCGTCGCCGTGGGGCGGCTCGACCTTCACGACGTCGGCCCCCATGGCGGCGAGGATGCGACCGCAGGTGGGCACCGCCACGTTCTGGGCGAACTCGACGACCCGTACGCCCACGAGCGGCCCCTGCGCCCCGTCCGTTCCGTTGCTCATGATCCTCCATGCCGTCGGCCGTGCGGAGCTGATCTTCGCCGAACCGGGGCCCCGGGACCCTGCGCGTCGCTCCCGGTGCCCTTCCGCGACGTGCTGCGCAACCGGATCGGCTCGGCGTCGGCCCGGAGCACCGGGGGATCAGGCGGCCGGCTGCTCCCGGAGGCCTGAGCCGCGCGCCAGGGCCGACGGCGAACGGGGGCTCGTCCAACCCGAGGCGGCGAGCAGCAGCGCTCCGGCCACGAACACCGCCGACATGAGGCCGCGGTCGATGGCCCAGGCGGCCAGCGGGGCGCCGACGGCGGCCATGATCGTGTTGGCGGCCTGGGCCATCGAGAAGGCCCGGGCGTGGGCCGACTGCTCGACGACCTCGGTGACGACGGCGTTGAGCGCCGCGACGAACGCTGCCGTGGGCAGCCCGGCGATGAACACGAGCACGAACGTCAGGGGCAGGCTCAGCCCGTTCACCGCCAACGGCAGGACCGTCACCCCGACGGCGGTGGACAGGGGGAGCACACCGGGCATGTCGCGACGCGTGGCCGCCCACGCACCGACCACGCTGCCGAAGGCCCAGAAGGCGATGAGCGGGCCCGTCCAGCGGTCGCTGCCCTGCTGGCGGGCCAGCTCGGTCACGCCGATCGTCACCACACGCCAGGCGATGCCCGTGAGTCCGAAGGCGACGGCCAGGCGAAGCACCGCCGGCGAGACCCACGACGTCACTGCGGTGGTCTCGGCCCCCGGGGCCACGGGGCCGCGACCGGTGGCGGCGACACCCACGAGGGCGAGGGCCGGGGAGAGGGCGACGGCCAGGGCGGGGCCCTGGATCACGATCGCCAGGCTCACCAGCAGTGGTGCACCGACCCAGCTCAGCTCCACCGAGAGCGAGTCCCAGGCGAACATGCGACGCAGCTCGGTGGCCGGAGCCCCGGCGGCCAGGCCCCCCATCCGGGCCCGTACGACGGGGCCGATCGGGGGCACGGTCAGCCCGATGGCGAACCCGGCGGCCACCAGCACGAGGCGGTTGGTGGAGTCGGCGACGGCGATGAACACCGCCGTGGCCGGCACGTGCAGCAGCGCGGCCACGACCAACGCCGCCCGGGCCCGTCCCCCTTCGAGCCGTCGCCCGAGGAACATGCCGATCAGTCCGGCACCGAGCGACGCCGCCCCGGAGGCGAACCCGCCGAGCGTGAGCGTCGAGTGATGGGCGACGAGCAGCAGTGTGGCGATGGGGATGACCACCACCGGTGCCCGCCCCAGCGTGCCCGCCACCATGAGGCCGATCAGGTCACGGCGCGGGATGTGGCTCGTCGCCCCGGTTCGGCCTCCTCCCATCCGGGAAGTGTCCCAGACCCCGGTGGCGGGAACGAAGCCCGGGCGGCCGGGCAAGCGGCCGGGCCGGCAGCCGGGCAAGCAGCCGGGCCGGCAGCCGGGCAAGCAGCCGGGCCGGCAGCCGGGCAAGCAGCCGGGCCGGCAGCCGGGCAAGCAGCCGGGCCGGCAGCCGGGCAAGCAGCCGGGCCGGCAGCCCGAATGAAGGCTGGGCGTTCGGACGCGTCCACCGCGGGTCGAACGCCCAGCCTTCACCAGAATGTGCAGCCCTCGGCGGCCGCCGAGGGCTGCACGGGTGGGTGCGTCACGCCTGCGGGCCGGTCACTTCTTCCTGCCGCTGACCGAGAAGCCCGAGGTCGCCCTCGAATCGGTGGATCCGAATCCCGAGAGGCTCCGGCCGTCGGCCGACAGGGTCAAGGTGTCGTAGTACCCGTGGCTCCAGCTCACCGAGACCCGGCCGTCGGTGCAGGTCCAGCGTCCGGTCAGCGAGCCCTGGGTGAGGGTGCCGTCGGCCCGGAAGGTGACGTCGCCATTGGTGAACCACGACCACACACCGGGGATGGCCGCGCATCCCGTCGCCGGAGCGGCGCTGGTGGCCGGCGTGTCGACGGCGGCGGCGACCGCGCCGGAGCACACGGCCACCGTCCAGAACGTCGCCGTGCTCGCTCCCCGGTCCTGCGCGGCGTGCACCACGGCGAAGCCGGCACCGACGGCACCCGCACCGAGCACCTCGGCGGGGTTCTCCACCCACTGCATCCCCCCGTTGGCGCCCAGGGTCGCCTTGTAGCGCGATCCTGAGCGCAGATCGAAGGGCCCGAACACCTCCCAGGTGGCCGGCGTCTGCAGCCCGTCGGCACCCGACGCACCCCAGTAGACCGAGTAGCGCCCGGCCGCCGTCATCGGCAGCGCCGTGAGCCCGGCGAAGGGCGAGATGGGACGAGGTGACGTGCAGCCGCCGGGCAGGGAGCGGACGCCGACCACCGAGGTCGGCGTCACCCGACCCGGCGCGGTCGTCGCCGGGACGGCGCCCGACGAGGCTCCGGCGGGGCGCTTGCAGCCGAGGACCCGGGCGATCCCGGCGAGCTTGGCCGTCTTGTTCGTCGACCAGGTCGGGCGTCGCGAATCGATCAGGGTGTAGGTCCCGGCCGGGGCGACCACGCCACCGGTGTCGGCCCGCCAGATGACGTTGCGGTTGCCCTTGGTGTCGGCGACGGCCTGGGTCGGCCACGGCGGGAACAGGGCGCCGGCGTCGCGGCGCAGTTCGATCGTGCCTGCCGTGTCGCCCAGTCCGCCGTTCCAGTGGTAGGTCTCGACCCGGGTCACCACGACGGGCGACGTGAACCGGGGCCGGGCCTCCTGCTGGGGCTCGTTGAGGATCCGGGCGTTCGCCGACAGTGCGGACTTCGACTTCGTCGTCACCGTCCACGCACCGGAATAGGTCTCCCAGAGCACCGAGACCTTGCTGCAGGTCCCGCGCTCCACTCCGTCCATGGAGGCCACGACGGCCGCCGTGCCGGTCGGGGAAGCCGTGCCGGTCGGCGCCGATGCGGCGGTGGCCGGGCGGGCGTAGATCCAGGCGAAACCCCGCCCGCCGCTCTCGGCGTTCTGCGCCCACGTGGATGGATCGGAGTCGACGAAGCGGTAGCTGCCGGCGGGCAGCACCATGTCGGGCCGGGCCACCCAGTAGGCGTTGAGGACGCCGCCCTGGCCAGGCTCGCCGCGGGTGGGCCAGGGCCCGAACACCTTGCCGGTGACGGTGTCCTCGATCGAGATCTGCCCCGGGGACGCCCCCCGCCCACCGTTCCAGTGGTAGGTCCAGACCTCGGTCATCAGCCAGGACTCGTTGGTGACGAACGTGGACGGAGCCGTCGGACCGGACCGCACCCCGCCCCCGTTGTTGATCGACACGACGATCTTCGGTTGATCGGCCTGGGCGTTGCCCACGGGCGCAACGGCACCCATGAGTCCCCACCCGGTCAGCACCAGGACCATCGTGATGATGACCCCCGTGTTGCGCGTCGTGCGCGTGGTACGTGTGCTCATGCCTGCCCCCATGTCGTGTCGGCACCCTCATCGTCGGGGGCCGACCGGAGCTGGGGCCAGGGACCGAGGTCCGCGCCGTTCCGGTGAAGGCCAGCCCCAGTGGGACCCGGAAGACCTTCGCGAACGGGACCCTCGGATACCGCCGGCCGGAACTCCGCGGGCGAAGGAAGGCCCGGCATTCCCGTGAAGGCTGGGCGTTTGGACGCGTGCGCAGCGGGCCAACTGCCCAGCGTTCACCAGAAGGTGCAGCCCTCGTCGGCCGACCGACCACGTCGACCCGGCACGAGGGGATCTTGGCCCCCTGAACGCCCGTACGACCACGAGGGGTGGCATACCCAGTGAACGCTGGGCACCTGGCCTCTCGGCCACCTGGCCTCTCGGCCACTTGGCCTCTCGGCCTCTCAACCGCCCGGGCGGGCTACCGGAACTCGAGGCCCTCGAACTCCCCCGACCGCCGCCACTGGTCGATGTAGCCGAAGTACGCGACCGCACCCCCGGGGTAGCCACTCATGCCCAGACGGGCCCGGGGCTCCATGGGACGGCCCTCGTTGTTGTAGTAGCCGGGCGTGCAGTCGGGGTTGCCCATGAACGACGCCGGGCTGTTCTGCAGCAGGTCGATCCAGGCCTGCTCGGCCTCGGCCGTGACCTCCACCTCATGGGCACCCACGTCGAGGGCGCGACGGATCACGGTGGCGATCGTGCGGCCGCTCTCGACCAGGTTGTGGGTGACGTTCGAGATCAGGTTGGCGCCCTGGGCAGGCCCTTCGATGAAGAGGTTCGGGAATCCGTGCACGTGGATCCCGTGCTTGGTGCGCATGCCCTGCGCCCAGTGCCCGGAGAGGGTCTCGCCGCCCCGCCCGGTCGTCTCGAAGCCGTTGCGGCGGGCGTACTCGGTGCCCACCTCGAAGCCCGAGGCGAAGATGAGGCAGTCGGTCTCGTAGTGCTGACCATCCACCCACACGCCGGTCCCGTCGATGCGCTCGACGCCCCGGCCGTCGGTGTCGACCAGATGCACGGTGGGGAGGTTGTACGCCTCGAGGTACTCGTCGTGGAAGCACGGCCGCTTGCACAGCTGGCGGTACCAGGGCTTGAGCGCCTGGGCGGTCGCCGGGTCCTTCACGACGGCATCGACCCGGGCCCGGATCTCCTCCATCTTCTCGTCGTCGCAGTCCTCGTAGGCCCGGATGAAGTCCTCGCGGGTGAAGGTCTCACCCATGTTCTGCAGCACCCGGGCCCTGATGCGCTGGGAGATGTCGGTCCAGCCGTCCTTGACGAGGTCCTCCTCGGCGAAGCCGCCCGTCTGGAGCGTCACGAAGTTCATGCGCCAGCGGTCCTGCCAGCCGGTGCCGAGCGCAGCGAACCACTCGGGGTCGATGGGGTGGTTGTTGCGCACGTCGATCGAGGAGGGCGTGCGCTGGAACACGAACAGCTCCCCGGCCGCCCGGGCCAGCGGGGCGATGCACTGCACCGCCGTGGCCCCCGTCCCGATGATGCCGACCCGCTTGTCGGCCAGGCGGTCCATCGGGGCCCCGGCGGCGTCACCACCGGTGTACGCGTAGTCCCACCGGCTCGTGTGGAAGCAGTGCCCGGCGAAGGTCTCGATGCCAGGGATGCCGGGGAGCTTGGGCCGGTTGAGCGGGCCCGTGCCCATGGCGACGAACCGGGCCCGCAGCTCGTCGCCGCGGTCGGTGCGCACGATCCAGCGCGACGAGGACTCGTCCCAGGTGAGGCTCTCGACCTCGGTCGAGAACAGCGCTCCCTCGTACAGCCCGTAGTGCCGGGCGATGCGCTGGGCGTGCCCGAAGATCTCGGGGGCGAAGACGTACTTCATCGAGGGCATGTGCCCGGTCTCCTCGAGCAGCGGGAGGTAGACCATCGCGGCGGTGTCGCACATGGCGCCGGGATAGCGGTTCCAGTACCAGGTGCCGCCGACGTCGCCGCCCTCGTCGATGAGGCGGACGTCGGTGACACCGGCCTCCCTCAGCCGGGCCCCCGTGCACAGGCCGGCGAAGCCCGTCCCGATGATGGCGACCTCGCACTCCTGACGCACCGGGTCACGCCCGACGCGCTCGGTGTACGGGTCCTCGACGAGGCGGGCGAATCGACCCGTCGGCCGCAGGTACTGGTCGTTGCCCTCGGGGCGCAGCCGCTTGTCGCGCTCGGCCCGGTAGCGGACCCGCAGGGCGGCGTGGTCGATCGGTGCTGACATGGACCCATCCTGCCCGGACCGGGGTCGGCGGCGACAACCCCCGTGGTGGGCGGTCAACGACGCCCCAGGCTTCTCCACACCAGACGCTCGGCTCGCGACACGAGCCAGGTGAGGGACACGGCGACGAGCACGGCGACCGCTGCGACCGTCCAGATCATCCCGTACTCGAGGCGGCCACGGGCCTGGTTGAGGAGGTTCCCGATGCCCGTGCCGGTCGCCAGGTACTCAGCGATCATCACCCCGAGCAGCGCCCGCGGTGCGGCCAGACGGGCGGCCGTCACCAGGTAGCCGACGGCGTTGGGCAGGGCGACGTAGCGCAGCGTCGTCCACCGGCCACCGCCGCAGGCTCCCACCACGGCCGCCGGACCGGGCGGCACCAGCTGCAGACCCTGGGCCACGATCACGAAGCTGGGGAAGAACGTGACCGACACCGTGACGGCGACCATCGCCGCCGTCGAACGGCCGAACACGAGGACGATGATCGGCGTGAGGGCGGGAAGGGGCATGGTCTGGGTGACCAGCGCGACGGGCAGCAGGGCACGACCGACGGACGGGGTGAGCCACGACACGAGGGCGAGCAGCAGCGCCACCAGGAGCCCGCAGGCGAGACCGATCAGGGCGATGGGAAGCGTCTGGGCGAGCGCGTCGAGCAGACGCTCCCGGGCGGCCTCACCGCGGGGCCCCGTCGTCAGGTAGCGCAGCACGCCGAGGGGGGTCTTCACCACGATCGGCGAGACGTCGAGCCAGGCGACGAGCAGCGACCACAGGCCGAGCACGACGCCACCCGACACGAGCCCCAGCACGATCCGCCGAACCAGCGGCTCGGCCGGCCCCTGGGCGTCGGCGGCGTCGAGGGCCGTCGACGGGCCGAGCACGTCGCGCGAGAGGCGGGCGCCGAGCAGCGAGAAGACGGCGTAGCCGAGTGCAGCGACAGCGGTCGCGACCAGACCGATGCCCCAGATCCGGGTGGGCTCGGCCCGCCCCAGCGATCCCAGGAGGAAGCTCCCCAGACCCCAGCGCACCCCGCCGCCGAACTCGGCCAGGAGGGCGCCGAGCAGGGCCGCCGGGGCGGCTGTGCGCAGCCCGGCAACCATCGACGGCAGGGCGGCGCGCAACCGCACGAAGCGGAACACCGCCCCTTCACCCCCACCCGACGCGGCGACGAGATCGACCAGGCGGGAGTCCACCCGGCCGAGCCCGTGGACCGTGGCGACCATGGTCGGGTAGTACACGGCGAGGGCGGCCACCACGACCCTGGGCGTGTTCCCGCTGAAGGCGATCAGCAGCACGGGCACGATGGCGATGAGCGGAATGGCGAACAGGGTGACGCCGATGCCGCGTAGGAGCCGCTCGACGACGGGAACCCGGGCGAACACGCACCCGAGGACCATGGCGACCGTGTTGCCGATGACGAAGCCGAGCAGCGCAGCCCGGAGCGTGGCGCCGAGATGTGGCGGGTACTCGGAGCGCTCGTCGAGGAGCCGGCTCAGGATCGAGCTGAGCGCCGGGAGGGCGCCGTCAGCCACGAGCCGCAGACGGCCGACGAGCTCCCACACCGCCACGACGACGACCGCGGGGACCGCCGACCTCAGCGCGCCCTTCACGACGCAGGCGCCCCGAACAGGAGGTCGGCCAGTCGGTCGCAGATCTCATGGAAGGCGGCCGTCTTCATGAGGGCGGGGGTTCGCGGCCGTTCGAAGGGGATGTCGACGACCTCCACGACCCGGCCAGGACGCGGCGCCATCACGACCACCCGGTCACCGAGCAGCACGGCCTCGTCGATGGCGTGGGTCACGAGCACGGTGGTGGGGCGCCGCTCCATCCAGATGCGCTGCAGCTCGAGGTTCATCTGACGGCGGAGGATCTCGTCGAGCGCCCCGAAGGGCTCGTCGAGCAGGAGCACCTCGGGCTCGGTGACGAGCGAGCGGGCGATGGCGACACGCTGTCGCATGCCGCCGGAGAGCTGGGCGGGCAGGGCGTCGCCGTAGCCCTCGAGACCGACGAGACGGACGAGTTCGTCGATCACGGCGGGGTCCACCCGGCGCTTGAGCACCTGGAGGGGCAGGGCGATGTTGCGGCGGACGGAGCGCCACGGCAGCAGCGATGCGTCCTGGAAGGCGATGCCGATGCGACCGGCACGGCGGAGGTCGTCGGGCGAGGAGGAGCCGAGGGCGATCGAGCCGGACGTGGGGTGATCGAGGCCGCCGAGCAGACGCAGCAGTGTCGACTTTCCGCACCCCGACGGCCCGATGAGCGCCGTGAGCGAGCCGACGGGGACGTCGAGGGACACGTCGGCCAGGGCCGGCACCTGCTCGCCCCGCAGCTCGAAGGCGCGGCTGACGCGCTCGATGCGCAGCGCCCCGGGAGCAGGAGGAGCAGGTGCCGGCACGGACGACATCAGATCTCGGCGAGCAGGGTCGTGTCGAACATCTCCCGCGTGGCCTTGATGCCGATCTCGTTGAGGGCCTTGATGTTGGCCTCGATGCCCTCCTCGGACATGGAGAAGATCCCACCGGGGGCTTCGATGAGGGCTTTCTGGGCGTTGTTGAAGTA
>JBIKWW010000231.1:0-5969 GCA_044356125.1 Acidimicrobiia bacterium | reverse complement strand
CCGCCCGGTTTCCGTCGTCGGCCACCGTCGGGTCGACGCGGAGGTCCTCTGGGCGCACGCCCAGCAGGATCTCCCGCCGTTCGTCGGCCCCGATGAACATCGGGGCCCGCCAACCCGGCCCCCGGGCGGTCATCACGCCGTTCTCGGCGGTGACGGAGCCCTCCAGGAGGTTCATGGGGGGCGATCCGATGAAGCCCGCAACGAAGGCCGAAGCAGGCTCGTCGTAGACCTCGGTCGGCGTGCCGACCTGCTCCAGGACTCCCTGGTTCATGATGGCGATCCGGGTCGCCATCGTCATCGCCTCGACCTGGTCGTGGGTCACGTAGACGAAGGTCGTCTCGAGCCGTCGGTGCAGCTCGGACAACTCGACCCGGGTCGCCGTGCGGAGCTTGGCATCGAGGTTCGACAGGGGCTCGTCCATGAGGAACGCGGCGGGCCGCCGCACGACCGCTCGGCCGAGGGCGACACGTTGGCGCTGCCCCCCCGACAGCTCCCGGGGACGGCGGTCGAGCAGGTCCGTGAGCTGCAGCATCTCGGCCGCCTCCCGCACGCGTCGCGCGATCTCGGCCTTCGGCGTCCGGCGCAGCGACAGCGGGAAGGCGATGTTGCGGGCCACCGTGAGGTGCGGGTAGAGCGCGTAGCTCTGGAACACCATCGCCAGGTCACGGCGCTTGGCTGGCTCGTGGGTGATGTCGCGACCGTCGACGAGGATCCGGCCCGTCGTCGGGGGCAGCAGCCCGGCCAGCATGCGAAGGGCGGTCGTCTTGCCGCACCCGCTCGGCCCGAGCAGCACGAGGAAGTCACGGGCACCGATGTCCAGGGTGAGGTCGCGTACGGCTTCGACACCGCCGAAGCGGCGGCCCAGTCGTTCGAATCTGATCTCGGCCACGGTTGGGTCTCCTGGGTCTACTTGAGTCCGGAGCGGACGAAGGCGTCGATGACGCGGCGCTGGAGCACCACGTAGATGACGAGGATGGGGAGGGAGGCGATGCCGGCGGCGGCCATCAGCGGGCCCCATTGGTCGCCTTCGGAGGTGAGGAACATCTGCAGGCCCACCTGGATGACGGACCGGTCGATGTCGTTCATGACGAGCAGCGGCCAGAAGTACTCGTTCCAGGCCGAGATGAACAGGAGGATGCCGAGGGCCGAGAGCGGTGCACCGAGGTTGGGCACCACGACACGCCACAGGGTCGTCCAGCTGTTGGCGCCGTCGGAGCGGGCGGCGTCGATGAGCTCCGTGGGGAAGGCCTTCAGGTGCTGGCGAAGCAGCACGATGGCGAAGGCGGCGGTGACCTGGGGGACGACGATCGCCCAGACCGTGTTGAGCCAGCCGAGCCGGGCGAGCGTCACGTAGTTGGGGATCATGGTGACCTGGAACGGGATGAGCCAGGTGCCCACGAAGGCCAGGAACAGCAGACGATCACCCCGGAAGCTCCAGCGGGCGAAGGCGTAGGCGGCCAGCAGTGCCGTCATCATCTGGGCGACCGTCTGCATGACCGCCATCTGGAACGTGTTGAGCAGCATCCGCCCGATCGGGATGCTGTCCCACACGTAGCGGTAGTTCTCGGCACTCAGCGGAGTGGGGAGCAGCGACCGGTCGTAGATGGCGTTGGCCGGCCGCATGGACGTGACGAACATCCAGTAGACGGGGAACAGGCTGAGCAGGGCCAGGCCGACGAGCACGCCGTGCCCAGCGACCACCCGGACCCGGTCTCCGACGGAGGGACGGGGCGGGGTGACGGCCGGGGCCGGACCGTGCTCGACGAGAAGCGGTGGCTCCGACCAGGATCCGGCGAGGCCGGTGCCCGTGGCGTTCATGGGTGCCTCACGAGTCGAAGAAGGTGTAGCGGTCGATGACCTTGGTGGCGATGAGCGCCAGCGCTCCGAAGAACACGAAGAACATCACTGCCGCAGCCGACGAGAAGCCGACGTTGAAGTTGCGGAAGCCGAACTCGTAGAGCAGGCCGTAGACGTTGTTGGTGGCCCCCAGCGGGCCGCCCTGGGTCAGGACGTTGATGAGCGGGAAGGTCCACTGGGCCGACAGCAGGACCGTCAGCAGCATCATGAACATGATCGTGGGCGACAGCAGGGGGATCGTGATCCGCCACGTCGTCTGCCACCGTGAGGCCCCGTCGACCTGTGCGGCGGCGAGGCACTCCCCGTTCACGCCTGCGATGCCGGCCGAGAAGATGAGCACGCTGAAGCCGATGAGCTTCCACCCGGTGATGCCGACGATGGTCCACAGCGCGGTGGCCTTGTCGCCGAGCCACGACGGCCCGGTGATCCCCACCGATGCGAGCCAGCCGTTGAGCAGTCCCTGCGTGGGGTGGAGGATCCAGCGCCAGATGACGGCGACGACGACAGGAGCCATCAGCACCGGAAGGAAGATCAGGGCCCGGTAGACGCCGCGCAGCCGCCCGCCGAGATCCGCGATCAGCAACGCGATGGCGAGCGGGATCACGACGGAGAACGGGACGAGCCCGACGGTGTACTTGACCGTGTTCCACACGGCCGAGCGCATCTCCGGCAGGTCGAGCACGTCGCGGTAGTTCTGCATGCCGACGGGGACCTTCGGCTTCGTCGGCAGCAGGTTCCAGCGGACCGTGCTCAGACGCAGCGTCCGCACGATCGGCCAGTAGATCCACATGCCCACACCGGCCAGAGCCGGCAGGAGGTAGAGGAAGGGCTGGATCCCCTCCACGACACGCCGGGCCAGTGACGGCCGACCGGCGTCGGGCGCCGGCCCGGGCCCGATGGACCCGGCCGGCTCCTGGACGACGAGCACCTCAGTGGGCGGCCGCGGCTGCCGCGACCGGACGGTGGTCGTAGAGCACGACCGGATCCACCGGGACGATGTACGGGTTGACCACGGCGCGTCCCTCCCGGACGGTGCAGATGGAGAACCCCGAGCCGGCGTGGGCCTTGCCACCGCGACGGACGCTGGGGTCGAGCAGGTAGGCCGTCGAGGGAGCGGCCGCGTGCACGGTGCCCGCCCACCAGGCGCAGGTGGACACGTGGCTGTGACCCACGAGCACCGCGGCGACGCGGTGGCTGGCGATCACGTCAGCGAACTCCCGGCGGTCCTCGAGGAGGAAGTCCGTCGGGCGCGGCACGCCCCGGGGGACCGACGGATGGTGCAGGGCGACGACGGCGGTGCGGTCGCCGGCCTCCCCGAGCTGGCGGTCCAGCCAGGCCAGCTGCTCGTCACCCAGCCGACCGGTGGCCCGGCCGGCGATGTAGGAGTCGAGCATGACGACGCGCACCGGGTCGTCATGGCCGTCCAGGTCGGTGACGTGGTACCAGGGTGTGCCGTCGTCGGCATCGGGCTCGCCCAGGTAGGCGCGCCGGAAGGAGCCGCGGTGGTCGTGGTTCCCAACCACGGTGAGAACCGGGGCGCCCAGGGGCTCGAGCTCCTCGGCGACGATCGTGCGCAGGAGCTCGTAGGCCTCCGGCTCGCCCTTGTCGCAGAGGTCCCCGGTGAGCAGGACCGCAGCGGGCCGCAGGTCCATCTCGCGGATGGTCGCCGCTGTCCGGCGGAGGTTGGCGGCCGTGTCGGTGCCGTAGGGGGCCGTTCCGGGGGGGCCGATGTGGAGGTCCGTGAGCTGGACCAGCACGGTGCCCGACGGGATCACCGGATCGGTGCCGGCCGAATGGGGATCGGCGTGTTCCACGAGGTTCACCGCACCAGGTCCTGGGCCCGCTTCTGGGCGTCGGTGAACGTGTCGCGGGCGTTGGCGTTCTCGTACAGGACCTTCGCCAGCGAGGTCAGGAACAGGGAGCGGATCTGGAGGGCGTTGCTCCCGGCGTAGCTGAGGCTGGGCTCCAGGGTGTCGAGCTGCTTGAGGTTGGGGACGACCAGATCGCGTTCGACCCAGTTCTTCAGGTACCTGGCGTCATCGACCATGCCCGGGCGGAGCGGCAGGTAGCCGGTTTCCACGGTGAGGACCTGCTGGGCCTCCTCGCTGGTCAGGAACTTCATGAGCTCCCAGGAGGCCCGGATCTTGTCGGGGTCCCTGGCCATGATGGCCAGGCCGGCCCCGGAGTTCACGGGCACGACCGGCTTGCCCTCGAAGCTGGGCATGGCGGTGGCCCGCAGGTCCCACCTGCCGGCCGCCGCCCTCAGGAACGCTGCCTGCTGGGCGCTGGTGGTGAGCATCATGCCCATGTTCCCGGCGCTGAAGGCGTCAGTTGACTCGGCGGCGTTCAGCTTGGTGTGGGCTCCGTTGTTGACGAGGCCCTGCCACCAGCGGAACACCTCGATGTTCTCGTCGCTGGCCCACATGATCTTCTGGCGGTCGGGACTCATGACCCGTCCTCCGTTGGAGCGCAGGATCCCCTGCGTGCACCAGTCGAGGGAGATGCAGGAGATGTACAGACCCTGCTTGCCGCCGATGATCTGGACCCGGTTGGCCGCCGCCTCGACGTCCTGCCAGGTGCGCGGGGGCTTGTCCGGATCGAGGCCGGCCTGCTTGAACAGTGTGCCGTTGTAGAAGAGCGTCGGCGTGGAGAAGACGTAGGAGAGGCCGTAGGTCTTGCCGTTGCGCTGGGTGAGGGCCGCAGCCCGCGGGTGGTACGCATGTCCGGAGGTCAGATGCTCCTTGAGCGCCGCGGCCCCGATCTGGGGTGACTCCTCGAGCACGACGACCGGGAAGTTCTCGATGTTCTGGTCCCACTCCCGCAACACCAGCTGGGCGATGTCGGGCGGGTTGCCCGCCGCCACCTGGGCCTGGATCGACT
The DNA here is from genome assembly GCA_044356125.1 of Acidimicrobiia bacterium. Taxonomy (GTDB): domain Bacteria; phylum Actinomycetota; class Acidimicrobiia; order Acidimicrobiales; family JANYDT01; genus JBIKWW01. The sequence continues at coordinate 1,232 of JBIKWW010000231.1, read as the reverse complement.
GGAACATCTCCTGGTCGCGGGTCGCCTTGGTCTCGACCTTGATCAGCGGGTTGGCCTTCTCGAACGCGGCGAGCAGCTTGAGGGTGGCCTCCCGGTTGGGACCGGCGGTGGCCAGGTTGTAGTTCTCGAACCGGATCGTGACCGGCTTGGTGAAGGTGGCCGGCCGCGTGGTGGCCGGGGCGACCGTCGCCGCTGCGGCCGCCTTCGGCTTGGTGGTCGTCGGGCGCACCGTGGTCCGGGTGGCCGCCCCGGCCGTTCCGGCGGTGATGACGAGCGCAATGGCGGCTGCGGCGCTGAGCATTCGTCGCATCGTGTCCTCTCTCCTCGACGGCCCCTCGGCTCGTCGGTCGGGGGGAGGATCACAAGGCGGGGCGACGGTGGGATGTGCATCCGATGTCAGACATGGGACCAGCAGGTGAACAGCAGTGGCCCCGACATCCCGGGGCCGGCCGTCACCAGCGGGCCCCGGGTGTCGACGGGATCAGGGCTGGTAGCGGGCGACCTTCAGGGTGCCGTCGACGATCTGCTGGCGGACCGCGGCGACCTGGTCGGTGATGGCGGCGGGCAGCACCGGCTTGGAGGCCTCGAAGGTCAGGTCGACGCCGCCCTCCTTGAGGCCCTTGGTCAGGGTGACGCCCTTGGTGAAGGTGCCGTCGGCGATGGTGGCGAACACGTCCTCCACCGACCGGGCCAGGTTCTTCAGGTCGCTGGCGATCACGTGGCCGGGGTGCAGGTCGTTCTGGTTGGTGTCCACGCCGATGCCGTAGAGACCGCGCTCCGAAGCCGCCTGCAGCACGCCGAGCCCCGCGGCGGCGGCCACCTGGAACACGACGTCGGCCTTGGCGTCGAAGAGCTGGAGGGCGGCCTGCTTGCCCTTGGCCTGGTCGTCCCAGGCGCCGCCGAGGTACTTCCGCTCGACGGTGATGGCCGGGTCCACGGACTTGGCCCCGTTCTCGTAGGCGAACAGGAACGAGTCCGTGACCGGGTCCTTGTCGCCCCCGACGACCCCGATCACCTTGTCGGCGTTGATGTTGGGAATGGACGTGTCGAGCGTGGTGAGGGCGGCGGCGACGCCCGCCAGGTAGGCGCTCTCCTCCTCGACGTAGTCGACGGAGGTGATCGTCCCGGCCGGGTTGGCCACCACGGTGTCGAGGTTCACGATGACCTTGTCCGGGTTGGCGTCGGCGGCGGCCATCAGCTGGTCCTCGAAGCCGTAGCTGATGACGAACACG
>JBIKWW010000012.1:0-19517 GCA_044356125.1 Acidimicrobiia bacterium | reverse complement strand
CCTCACCCCCTCCACCGAGACCCCGGCGTGCGCCCCCACCGAGACCAGCGTCTCCACGCGGGGCAGACGCCGGTTCCGGTCAGAGAGCAGCTGGCTGAGCGTCGTGCGATCGACCCCGACCCGTTCGGCGAAGGCCGTCACCGACCCGTCGAAGTCCGCCACCACCTGCCCGATCCGCTCCCGGACGGAGCGCAGCACCTCCGAACGAGGCACGGGCGGGGATCCGGTCCGGGATCCGGGCGGGGATCCGGTCGGGGATCCGGGCGGTGTTCCGGGCTGACGCAGAGCGTCGGTGGGTGCACGTCGCGACGACATGTCGCATTGTCGCTACATCTGCTGTGCACGCGCAACGGTTGCGGTGCAACGTGTGCAAGTTCCACGGATCCGCCACAGAATCGGCTTCCGATCGGGAGTCCGGACCGACAGGATGGCGTCATGCGCACCGCCGCGACCCCGGGACGAGCTCCCGCGCCGGGCCGCGTCGCCGAGTGGCCCACGGTGGTGGTGGCCGTCACCATCACCGGCCTGCTCGTGGGGCTCCTGGGCTGGGGCGACCGGCTTCCCGGGATCGCCCGCATCCTCCTGCTCGGCGTCACCGCCACCTGGTTCGGATCGCTCCAGCACGAGCTGGTCCACGGCCACCTGGGCGGTCGGCGTCTGGCATCGGCCATCGCCTGGGTGCCCGTGAACCTCTACCTGCCCTTCGACGCCTATCGCCGCCTCCACCTCGCGCACCACCACGACGAGAACCTGACGGATCCGCTCCTCGACCCGGAGTCCTGGTACGTGGCCCGGGCCGCCTGGGACCGTGACCCGGCGTGGCTCCGGACGCTGCTCTGGGTCAACCGGACCCTGCTCGGCCGGCTGGTCGTGGGACCCTGGTTGGGCATCGCCGGGTTCCTGCGCAGTGAGCTGCGCCACCTTCGGGCGGGGACCGACGGGGCCCGCCGCCGATGGGCCCTGCACCTACCGCTCGCCGTCGCCTGGTCAGCGCTCGTGTGGCAGGTCGCCGGCTTCCCCTTCTGGCAGTACGCGCTGGCCACCGTGTGGCTGGGGACCTCCGTCACCCAGCTGCGTTCCTTCGCCGAGCACCGCTGGACGCCTGAGGGTTCCAGCCGCACCGCCATGGTCCGGGCCAACCGGCTCATGTCGCTGCTGTTCCTCAACAACAACCTCCACGTCGCCCACCACCTCAAGCCCGGCGCACCGTGGTACGTGCTTCCCCGCCTGGCCGACGAGCTCGACTGCGACACCCGCGCATCGGCCGGCGCCGGTCTGTACCGGGGCTACGGCGAGATCGTGCGGCGCTACCTCCTCCGGCCGTTCGACCAGCCGGTGCATCCCGCCGAGATCGGGCGCCAGCGCGCCCCCCGAGTTCTGCGGGGGAGCCCCACGGCGTGATCGGCGCCCTCCCCATGTACGACTTCCCCGAGCTCGGGGAGGCCACGGACGCACTGTGGCGTTCCTGGCGGCGCGCCGCCATGGCCAGGGGCCTCGAGGTCGACGCCGAGCGCACCCGGCCGTCGGGCGACCTCCTCGAGCACTGGCGCCGGACCGACGTCCTGCTCACCCAGACCTGCGGGTACCCCTACCGGGCGGCCCTGGCCGGATCCGTGGCGGTGGTCGGCACGTTCGACTACGACACCGGCGACCCCGGTGTCGATCCGGGGAGGTACCGGTCGGTGCTGGTCACCCGGGCCGGTCAGGGCCCGGAGGTGCTGGCCGACGGCGTGAGCGTGGCGGTCAACGGCCTCGAGTCGCTGTCGGGATGCGTCTCGCTCGGGGCCGCGCTCGCCGCGGCGGGTGTCGGACGGGTCGGCCACGTCGTGCTGACCGGCGCCCACGCCGACTCGGTGGTCGCGGTCGCCTCGGGCCGGGCCGATCTCGCCTCGATCGACGCCGTGTCGTGGAGGATTTTCGAGACGGTCCGCCCGGCGGCGGTCGCCGGTCTCGTCACCGTCGGGCACGGACCCGTGGTGCCCTGCCTGCCGCTGGTGACCGCCCAGCGTCCGGCCGTCGACAGGCTGCGTGCCGCCTTGGCCGATGCCGTGGGTGACCTGACGCGGAGCGATCCGGCGGCGCTGGGCCTGCTCCGCATCAGGGGCTTCGTTCCCCTCGAGGGGCCCGAGTACGACGTGACCCTGGACCTGGCGCGGACCGCCGCTGCGGTCCTGCCCGTCGAGCTGCTCCCCGCCTGTTAGCCGGGGCGGACCGGGTCAGCCCCGCCGGCGGCGTCGCTCCCGTCCCTCCCCAACCGCGGCCCCGGGAAGGGCATTGGCCAGGGGCCCGATGCGCTCGACGATCGTTTCCACCGAAGGTCGCCCGGCCGGAGCCCCTGCGGCGTGGGAGTCGATGGCCGCCCGCATGGCCGCCAGGTGGGCGGGCGTGGTTCCGCAGCAGCCGCCGACGATCCGGGCCCCGGCGTCGATGGCCAGACGGGCGTAGTCGGCCATCAGCTCGGGTGTCCCCGAGTACACGGCCTCGGTGCCGACGAAGCGGGGCACCCCGCAGTTGCCCTTGCTGACCACGGCGCAGCCGATCGCAGTGGACGTGATGCCCAGCACCGACACCAGGATGTCGGGCGCGCCGACCCCGCAGTTCGCCCCGATGGCCAGCGGTGCCGCCGGAAGTCCCTCGAACACCCCGGCGAGCGCGTCGGGCAGCAGGCCCATCATCGTGCGCCCCGCCGTGTCGAACGAGGCGGTGGCCACGTACGGCATGCCCACGGCGGCCGCCGCCGTGGCCGCCGCCCGGATCTCGTCGACGGCCGACATGGTCTCGATCCAGATGACGTCGGCACCGCCGTCCCGCAGACCCTCGATCTGCTCGGCGAACGACGCCACGGCGACGTCCCAGGTGAGCGCGCCCAGCGGCTCGAACAGCTCGCCGGTGGGGCCCACCGAGCCGCCCACGACGACCGGGCGGGCGGCGGCGTCGGCGACGGACCGGGCGAGTCCGGCAGCCAGCCGGTTGAGCTCGTGGACCCGGCCCTCGGCACGGTGGAGCTTCAGACGCTGCCGGGTGCCCCCGAAGCTGTTGGTCAGGATGATGTCGGCTCCGGCGTCGACGAAGGCGCGGTGGAGCGCGGCGACGCGTTCGGGGTGCTCGACGTTCCACAGCTCGGGCGGCTCTCCTGACTCGAGACCCATCTGGAAGTAGTTGGTACCGGTCGCCCCGTCGGCCAGCAGGACCCGACGGGCGGCGAGGAGATCGGAGAGGGAGGTTCGCATGGGATGTTTCGGATGACGGGATCCGCAGAACGGGATCCGGAGAACGGTATCCGGAGGTCAGCTTCCGGGGATCAGTCGGTCGGTGGCGGTATCGCGCCGGGCGGTGTGCCAGCGCCGGCAGCCGCCGGTGTGGAACCAGCGCTCCGTGGAGGGTCCGGCGACGTTGTCGAGGAACCAGACGTAGTCGAGGTTCCGCTCGGCCGGATCGGACACCCACTCGGGGACGCCGGGGAGCTCGCCCCCGAAGGCGAACTCGTCGCGGGGACGGGGGCCGCAGTTCGGGCACTGGAGGACGAGCATCAGCGGGTTCCTGTCGATCCCTGGTCGGCGAGCGGGTGGTCGGATGCGAAGCGATCGAGGCCGAACGGCGCGATCAGGGCCGGTGTGCGGCCGGTGGCGATGTACTCGGCCATCTGCTCCCCGCCGGCGGGGATGGCCTTGAACCCCCACGTGCCCCAGCCGGTGGACACCGAGAGGCCTTCGACGCCGGTGGCTCCCATGATCGGCGAGAAGTCCGACGACACGTCGCAGCGGCCGGTCCAGGCCCGCAGGATGCGGAGGTTGCGGACGAACGGCAGCAGGTAGGCGATCTTGGCGGCCACGTTGGCCATCGTGGCGAAGCTGGTCTCGCGGGCGTAGGTGGGCTGATCCTCGAACTCGGCCCCGAACAGCAACTGGCCCCTCGCCGTCTGGCTGACGTAGCCGCGCAGCTCGATCGAGGACACGATCGGGCCGAGCTCCTGGGCGAAGGCGTTGGTCACGAAGGCCTGCAGCGGGTGCGTCCGCACGGGCAGGCGGACCCGGGCCATGTCCATGATCGTCGTGACGTCGCCGCCGACCGCGCTCATGACCATGCCGGCGGCGATGCGGCCCTTGTCGGTGTCGACGCCGACGACACGCCCGCCCTCCATCGCCAGGCCGGTGACCCGCGTGTGCTGGTGGACGTGGACGCCGCGCCGCATCGCGCCCTGGGCGTAGGCCCATACGACCCGGTCGTGTCGGGCGGTGGCGCCGCCGGGCTGGTAGGAGCCGCCCTTGACGGGGTAGCGGCCCCCGCCGGTGAGGTCGAGCTGCGGGCACATCGCCTTGGCTTCCTCGGGCGTGATCATCACCGTGTTCGCGCCGCACGCCTGGTTCATGAGGGCCCGGGCCCGCTCGCCGCGCATGGCCGACTCGGTGTGGGCGAGCCACATGAGGCCCTTCACGTTGTGCATGATCCACGAGCCGGTCTGCGCCTCGAGCTCGGCGTAGAGCTCGACGCTGCGCTGGTAGAAGCGGATCGCCTCGGGGACGCCGTAGTTGGACCGGATGATCGTGGTGTTGCGACCCGAGTTGCCCGAGCCGATGTAGTCGGCCTCCAGCACGGCCACATTGGTGATGCCGTGGTTGACGGCCAGGTGGTACGCGGTGGACACGCCATGCCCGCCTCCACCGATGATCACGACGTCGTAGGTCTTGCGGGGCTCGTGCCAGGTGAGGTCGAGCAGGGTCTCGACGAACTCGTTCATCGCATGCGCTCCTCGAGCTCGTGGACCAGCGACACCGGGCAGAGGAGGTGGTACTCGACGGACCCCGTCGGGGACCCGCCGGGAGCGGCCGCTCGCCGGATCTTCACCGGGACATTGTGCAGGAGGCCCTGTGCCGTCGCCTGGCCGGCCGGCCACTGCCACTCCAGGGCGCCGGCCACGTGGCGTTCGAACCCTTCCTCGTCGAGCACCCCGACGACCCACCCGCTGTCGTCCTCGACGATGGCGTGCTCGTCGGCTGCCCCCGTCTGGTGCCCTCGCACCGCTTCGGATCCTCCGGGGGCCTCGACCAGGACCTCGTCGGGCGCGAGTCGCCACCATCGCGGCGTGGCGCGCACCACCGCCTCGATCGTCGGGTTCCCGGCCACGACCCGCACCAGCGGGACCGGGACGAAGTGGATGTCACGCACGGGCCCGCGCTCCTGAGGGGTCGTAGAAGGGGGTCTCGGCCCGGTGGGCCGGGCGGCCGTCGATGGTCACGGTCTCGGGGAAGACGCCCCGCTTGAGCCAGCCGAGCATGACGGCCTTGCCGAGCAGCGGCGACGTGAACGAGGTCGTCACGTGACCGTGGACCTCGCCGTCGATCGAGATGGGCGCGCCCTCGGTGGGGGCCGGACCGTCCATCGTCCAGGCCAGGAGCCTGCGCCGGTCAGGCAGCGGCGCGGTCCGGGCCAGTGCCTCCTGCCCGAGGAAGAACGGCTTGCCCATCTTCACCGCCCAGTCGTGGTCGATGCGCCGCGGCGTGGTGTCCATCTCGGTGTCCATGCCGACGATGACGTGGCCCTTCTCCAACCGCAGACCGAACAGCGCCTGCAGGCCGTGCGGCTTGATGCCGAGGTCGCGGCCGGCGGCCATGAGGGCCCGCCACAGCTCGACGGACCGGTCCACGGGATGGTGCAGCTCCCAGCTCGCCTCGCCGGTGAAGGACAGGCGCATCACGTGGCAGGGCACGCCGGCCACCTCGAGGTGGGCGTGCTGCAGGAACTTGGGAACCGCCTCGGCCGCCACCCCGACCCGGCGCAGCAGCTCGGCACCGAACGGACCGGTCACGTTGATCGCGCCCAGGGCGGCGGTGCGGTCCATGATCCGCACGTCGAGGGCCCACGTCTCGGCCCAGTCCCGCACCCACATCTCGGCGTTGGTGGCGCCGCCCGAGGTGAAGGACAGGACGAAGCGGGTGTCGCTCTCCCGCACGATCATGCCGTCGTCGATCAGGTGACCCCGCTCGTTGAGCAGCAGCACGTAGCGGGAGCGACCCGGCCTGATGTCGGCGACGGTGGTCGGGTACAGGCGCTCGAGCAGCTCGACGCTGTCGGGACCGGTGAGGATCATCTTCCCGAGCGTGCTGACGTCGCCGATCGAGACGCCCTCGCGCACGGCCCAGTACTCGGCGACGTGGTCGCCGTAGTTCCACGGTCGCCACCACCCGCCGAATCGGTCCATGTCGGCGCCGAGGGCCAGGTGCTCGTCGTGGAGGGCGGTACGACGCCACGCGTCGAGATGCAACCCGGCCGTGGCCTCGCCCATGGTGATCTGGCGGGCGGCCGGACGGGCGGTGAAGGGCCGGGCCGGCTCCCCGGTCCGCTCGGTCACGTAGGCCCTCAGGTGCGGCAGGCACACCGCACCCTGGCAGGTGCCCGTGCCGGCCAGGGCCGAACGCTTCATGAGCTCGACCTCACGGAAGCCGCGGGCCCAGACCCCGTCGAGATCCTCGACCGTCGTCTTCGAGCACGGGCAGACGACCCCGCTCGTCGGACACGGCGGGAGATCGTGCAGCGAGGCCGCCCGTCCGACGGCCCGCACCGCCGGATCGCTGCTGCTGCGGGTCAGCACGTCGCGGGGCGAGGTGCCGAGGCCCACGACGACCGTGTCGCAGTGGTGGGTGCGCTCGGCGCCGTCATCGTCGGCGACCACGACGGCACCGACTCGTCCGTCGGCTCCCTCGAAGCGGACGATCCGGCCGGGTACGGCGTCGGGCGCGGTCGGCCCCACCGCCACCACCCGACCAAGGTCGACGCCCCGCGACCGCAGATGGTCGGCGGCCCCGACGGTGAGGATCCCGGCGAGGAGGTTCCCCTCGCAAACCGGGTGCAGTTCGGCGGCGCCGGTCGCCACGATCACCTCGTGGGCGTGCAGGTTGCGCATGCCGTCGGCGGTGCGGACGACCACGACCGGTCCGGCGAAGATGGCGACGACCTCGTTGCCCTCGTGGGCGTCGAGCACCACGACGTCACGGCCGGCGGCCGAGGCCTCCTCACCCGCCAACGAGCCGGTGGGCCCGCCCCCGACGACGACGAGATCGACGTGCTCGCGGCGCATCGGCGTGTCGACGTCGGACACCGGTGCCAGCATCGACGGGTTGGCCCCGGCCGGGTGCCGGACGACGACCATGCCCGGGCGGGCGGGCGTCTGGCAGGTTCGGACCCAGGCGGTGCCGTCGACGATGCCGACGCAGTTGCCGCAGTCCCCGGCCAGGCACAGCGTCCCGCCCCGGGCCGGATGCTGGCCGGCCCGCAGGAGCGCGTCGGCGACGGTGTCGCCCTCGACGTACTCGAGCGGGACGCCGTCGGTGAGGAAGCGGGCCATGGCGGCGGTCAGCCCCGCATCCGGGTTCCGGCCGGGTCGAACAGCGGCTCGGGTTGCAGGCGCGCCGGTCGGCGCTCCCCCACGACCTCGATCTCGAAGCCCGTGGTGCCCGGGGCGGCGAGCGCGGCGGGCACGTAGCCGAGGGCCACGCTGGCGCCCACGTAGTGGGCGTAGCCGCCGGAGGTGATCCAGCCCACGACCTTCGCCTCGCCGTCGGCCCCGGTGTGCCAGACCGGCTCGTCGCCGATCACGTCGGCGGGATCGTCGGGGTTCGGATCGAGCACGAACGTGACGAGACGCCGCTCCGGGCCCTTGGCCAGATCGGCCTCGTAGGCGGCCCGGCCGATGAAGTCGTGGTCGAGCTTCACGTAGCTGGTGATGCCCGACTCGACCGGGGTGTAGATCGGCCGGTACTCGCGGAACCACGTGCCGAAGCTCTTCTCCAGGCGCAGCGAGAGCAGGGCCCGCAGGCCGAAGTCGCGGATGCCGAACGGCTCCCCGGCGGCCTTGATGCGGTCGTACAGGGCGAGCTGGTGCTCCGGCGCCACCCACAGCTCGTAGCCGAGGTCGCCGGAGTAGGTGAGCCGACCGACGAGGGCGGGGATCATGCCCAGCTCCAGCCGGCGGAACGACATGAACGGGAACGCCTCGTTGGACACGTCGGCATCGGTGATCCCGGCGAGCACGTCACGGGACCGAGGTCCGGCGATGGACAGGCCGGTGAGCCCCAGGCCCCGCACCGTGAAGCTCACCGAGCCATCGGTGGGCAGGTGGTGCAGGAACCAGCGCGAGTGGTGTGTCTCGGCCGGGAGGGACCCGAACAGGAAGAAGTGGTCCTCAGCCAGGCGGGCGACGGTGAACTCCCCCTCGATGCGGCCGTGGTGGTTCAGCAGCGCCGTGAGGGCGATCTTGCCCGGCTTGGGGAGCCGTTGCGTGAGCAACGAACTGAGCCACGTGGCCGCGCCGGAGCCCTTGACCTCGTACTTGGCGAAGTTGGAGATCTCGGTGATGCCCACGGACTCCCGCACGGCCCGGCACTCGTCGGCCACGACCGGGAAGGCGTTGGACCGCTTGAAGGTCACCGCTTCGACCGGCTCCTTGCCGGCTTCCTGGAACCACAGCGGCTGCTCCAGACCGGCGGAGGCCCCCCACACGGCGTTGGCCTGGGTGAGGCGGGTGTGGATCGGCGTGGTGAGCAGCGGGCGGGCGGCGGGGAGCTCCTCGTTGGGGAACGTGATGCGGAACCGCCGCTGGTAGTTCTCCCTGGCCTTGAGGGCCGTGTAGCCGAGGCCGGCCCAGTCGCCGTAGCGGGCGACGTCCATGGCCCAGATGTCCATGTTGGGGTCGCCCTGGGTCATCCAGGCGGCCAGGGCGAGGCCGACGCCACCGCCCTGGGAGAGGCCGGCCATCACGCCGCAAGCCACCCAGAAGTTGCGCAGCCCACGGACGGGGCCGACGAGCGGGTTGCCGTCGGGTGCGAACGTGAAGGGGCCGTTGATGACGCGCTTGATGCCGATCTCCTGCAGGCGCGGATAGTGCTCGAAGGCGATCGAGAGCGGTTTGGTCAGGCGGTCGAGGTCGGGGGTGAGGAGCTGGGCGCCGAACTCCCACGGCGTGGTCTTGGGCGACCACGGAACGCAGTCCCACTCGTAGCTGCCGAGCAGCATGGAGTCGCCTTCCTGGCGGAAGTACGACTCGCCGGCGAAGTCCACCGACATGGGGACCTCCTTGCCGTGCTGCTGCCGGTACTCGACGATCTCGGGCATGTCGTCGGTGAGCAGGTACATGTGCTCGAAGGCGAGCACCGGAAGCTCGAGGCCGACCATGCGCCCGACCTCCCGGGCCCACAGGCCGCCGGCGTTGACGACGTGCTCGGCGTGGATCGTGCCCTTGTTGGTGATGACGTTCCAGCTGCCGTCGGGACGCTGGGTGAGGGCCTCCACCATGGTGTGGCGGTAGACCTCGGCGCCGGCGTTGCGAGCGCAGATGGCGTAGGCGTGGGTGACGCCCGACGGGTCCACGTGACCCTCGTCGGGGTCGTAGAGGCAGCCGAGGAAGTGCCGGGGATCGAGCAGCGGGTGCAGTTCGGCGGCCTCCTTCATGGAGATCATCTCGAGCCCCATGCCCAGGTAGCGGCCTCGGGCCTGGGCCATCTTCAGCCAGTCCAGGCGCTCAGGGGTGTCGGCCAGCATGATGCCGCCGGGCAGGTGGATCGAGCAGTTCTGCCCCGACTCGGCCTCGATGGTCTTGTAGAGGTTCACGGTGTACTGCTGGAGCTTGGCGACGTTGGGGTCGCCGTTCAGCGTGTGCATGCCGCCGGCGGCGTGCCAGGTCGACCCGTGGGTGAGCTCCCGGCGCTCCACCAGCACGACGTCGGTCCAGCCTGCCTTGGTCAGGTGGTAGAGGACGCTCGCGCCCACCACGCCACCCCCGATCACCACCACCCGGGCGGAGGTGCGCAGCCCGGCGTCGGAGCGGTCCGGCAGATCGTGGAGGACGGGGGTTTCCTGGACGGGCATGGCGGGATGTCCTTGCGTCGGTTCGGGTCGGGTTCGGGTCGGGTTCGGGTCGGGTTCGGGCGGGTTCGGGACGGCTCGGGGTGGGCGGCGTCGGTCCCAGGTTAGAAGTCCGTGGGCACGCCGCCCTCGGCGACACGGCGGGCGACGTAGTCGTCGAGCTCGGCCCGGATGGCGTCGTCCAGGGCGGGCGGCTCGTAGGCGGCCAGGAACTCCTTGAACAGATGGTTCGCCCGGGCCGGCGCCTCGGGACGGCCGGCCTCGGTCCAGGTCTCGAAGTTGCGCCAGTCCGAGATCATCGGACGGTGAAAGGCGGTGCGGTAGCGGGCCTGGGTATGCGGCGTGCCGAAGAAGTGACCTCCGGGGCCGACGGCGGCCACGGCGTCGACGGCGAGGGTGTCCTCGCTGACGGCCACGCCGTCGAGGAACGCGCTCACCATGTGGAGCAGTTCGGCGTCGAGCACCATCTTCTCGAAGCTGGCGTGCAGGCCGCCCTCCATCCATCCGGCGCCGTGCATGAGCATGTTGACCCCGCCCATCACCGCGCCCCACAGCGAGAACACGCTCTCGTAGGACGCCTGGGCGTCGAGCGCGTTGGCTGCGCAGACGTTCGACGACCGGTAGGGGACCCGGTACCGGCGCGCCAGCTGGCCACCGATCATGGCCGCCCGCATGTACTCGGGAGTGCCGAAGGCGGGCGACCCGGACTGCATGTCGACGTTCGAGGTGAAGCCCCCGTAGATGACCGGCGCTCCCGGGCGGATCATCTGGGTGTAGGCGATGCCGGCGAGGGCCTCGGCGTTCTGCTGGGCGACGGCCCCGGCGATCGTCACCGGCGCCATGGCCCCCGCGAGGGTGAAGGGGGTGATGCAGATCACCTGGTTGCGCGACGAGAACTCGAGGATGCCCTGCGACATCGGGGTGTCGAGGCGCAGGGGCGAGTTCGTGTTCACGATCGAGAAGATCGACGGCTCGCGCTCCAGCGTGGCGTGGTCGATGCCGCGGGCGATGCGGACCAGTTCGAGACAGTCCCGGTTGCGCTGACGGCCGAGGCTGTAGGCATGGATCGGGATGTCGGTGAGGGTCAGTGCATCGTGGGTGGCGTGCAGGTGGCGGACCGACGCGTGGATGTCGACCGGCTCCACCGGGTAGCCGCCCAGGAACTGCACCGAGGTGAGCATGTGGGAGAGGCGGATCAGGTTCTGGTAGTCGACCCGGTTCCCGAGGCGGCGGCCACCGTCGAGGTCGGCCACGTTGGGCGCGCTGCCGACGGATCCGAAGGCCACCCAGTCGCCCCCCATCACCAGGTCGTTGGCGGGGTTGACGGCGTGCAGGGTGAACTCGGCCGGCGCGGTGGCGATCCGCTCCTCGATGAGGGCGGGATCGAAGCGCACCCGGACGTCGCCGGGTCGCACGTCGGCCCCGTTGGCGGCGAGCACGTCGCGGGCCTCGGGATCGAGGAACTCCATGCCGATCTCGGACAGGATCCGCAGCGAGGCGAGGTGGATGGCCTCGATCTCGTCGGCGCTGACCACCTCGGTGGGCCGGTACCGCATCCGGGCCTGGCGGCGGGGGCGCTGCTCGGGGAGCCGGGAGCGACCCTCCGCTCCGGATGCGCCGCGCCCTCCGCGTCGGCGACGGGTGGTCGCTTCTTCTGACACCGGCCCTCCAGGTCCGGCCCGGCGCCCGCCGAGCACGCTGCGATGGTATCCGCCACCGCCCGCTGCGTTCCGCCTGGCGGAGCAATCCCGCATCGTGGAACGCAATCCGCCCCGTGACCCGGCACCGCCGGAGCAGCGGCCTCAGCCGGCGCGCACGGCAGCGATGTGGTGGGCGAACTCCGGCGACGCCATCAGGGCACGGCACCGCTCGAAGCGACCCACGGCGTAGGCCCAGAAGTCCTCGGCCGGATTGCCGTCGACGTGCTGGATCACGCCCCACAGGGTCCACAGGAGGTCGCACAGGGCCTGGTACAGCACCATCCGGCCACGTTGGGCCTCCGTTGGTCGGCCGCCGACGTAGGCGGCCAGGAGCGCTTCGCACATCTCCGCGCTGAACGATCCCTCCACGGCCAGGTCGGCGAGGTCCCACATGGGGTCGTTGTTCCCGGCGTACTCGTAGTCGATGAGCCACATCCGGGACCCGTCGTCGAGGAAGTTCTCGCAGAGCGGGTCGCAGTGGCTGGGCACCAGGGCGGCCGGCCGCTCCCCCAGCGCGACGCGGGCCTCCCCGGCCTGGCGCTGGGCCTCGTCGTAGCCGTCGGGGAGCGCCGCGCCGCGAGCCGCCAGCAGGTCCCGGTACTCGTCGATCATGGCGAACAGGCGGAACTCGACGGGGAACGGCTCAGCGGTGTCGTGCAGCCGCCGGAACGCCCGCCCCGCCCGAGCGACGGCACCGGGGTCGGCGGCGAACGCAGCGGCCGACATCGTGCGGGCCCCGTCCACGTAGCGGGTCACCATGAGCCCGTCGGCGGCGTCGAAGAACTCGACGGGGACGTTCACCCTCGCCGCCGAAGCCGACCGGGCGCAGCCCTCCTCCGCCCGACGGTCGATGTAGGCCGCGGTCCCAGCCCCGGCGAGCCGCACCACGTAGCGGTCCGCCCCGCAGGCGACGAGCCAGTTGCGGTTGGTGAGCCCCCCGAGCCGAGCGGCCCGCACCACGCGGCCGACGAGGAAGGGGATCCGCTCCACGGCGGCGGCGAGATCGGCGTCCACGGCGTCCCCGGCGTCCTCGGCGTCCCCGGCGTCCCCGGCGTCCCCGGCGTCCACGGTCTTCGCTCAGGCCCGCAGGCGGCGGCCGTCGGGGTCGTGCAGGGGCCGCTCATGACAGAGGGCCCGGTGGGCTTCGCCGTAGACCTCGACGGACCAGTCGGCACGGCCCAGTTCGCCGACGGGGACGTAGCCGTAGACGACCGGCCTGCCCACCGTGTGGCCGAAGTTGGCGCTCGTCGTGAAGCCGACCACCCGGTCGCCGGCCAGGATCGCCTCGCCCCCCACCGGGTAGGCCATCGTCTCGAGCGTGAAGGTGCGCAGTCGGCGGGCCGGGCCCGTGGCCCGCAGCCGCACGAGGGCGTCACGGCCGATGAAGTCGCCCTTGTCCAGATCGACCCGCCAGTCCAGGCCGGCCTCCCAGGGTGACGTGTCGGGGGTGATGTCGGTCGACCAGTAGAGGTAGCCCTTCTCCATGCGCAGCGTGTCGATCGCCCGGTAGCCGACGTCGCGCATGGCGAAGGGCTCCCCCGCTTCCCGGAGCACCTCGGCGACATGGGCGGCGTACTCGGTGGGGATGTGCAGCTCCCAGCCCAGCTCCCCCGTGTAGCCGATGCGCATGGCGAGCAGCGGAGCGGCACCGATCGTGATCGTCCGGCAGCGTCCGTAGCGGAAGCGCTCATTGGTGACGTCGTCCTCACCGGCTGCGGCAGCCAGCACGTCCCGCGCCCGCGGCCCGCAGAGATTGAGCACGGCCCGCGCCGAGGTCAGATCGGTGAGGACGACCGAACCGTCCGTGGGAGCGTGGTCGCGGATCCACCCGATGTCGTGTGCTCCGAACGCCGAGCCGGTCACGACGTACCACCGGTCCGGTGCCGTCCGGGCCATCGTCAGGTCGCACTCGATGCCGCCACGTTCGTTGCACAGCTGCGTGTAGGTGACCGTCCCGACGGGCTTGTCCATGTCGGCGACGGCGAGGCGCTGGACGAGCGGGAACGCCCCCGGCCCGGCGATCTCGAACTTGGCGAAGGAGCTCTGGTCGACGAGCCCGACGCCCTCGCGCACGGCGCGGTGCTCCTCGCCCACCTGCTCGAACCAGTTGGGCCGCCCGAACGAGGGGCGGTCGACGGGCTCCACCCCGGCCGGCGCGAACCACAGCGGCCGTTCCCATCCGCCCCTCGAACCCATCACTGCGCCGCGGGCCAGGAGCCCGTCGTGGAACGGGCTCCTCCGGATGCCACGCGCGCTGATCTTCTCGGAGCCGGGCGGGGCGAGCTTGTAGTGGGGACCGTAGAGCTCCACCATGCGGGGCCCCATGAAGTGGCGCGTGGTGTGGTGGAAGGAGAAGCGGCGCACGTCGAGCGGCCACAGATCGAGCGAGGGTCGGCCCTCGAGGATCCACTCCGCCGTCATCTTGCCGGCCCCTCCCCCGGCGGCGATCCCGTAGAGGAAGCCCGTCGCCACGAAGAAGTTGTCGAGCTCGGGCGCGCGGCCCATCACGAAGTCGGCGTCGGCCGAGTACGGGATGGGTCCGTTCACGAGTGACCGGATGCCGGCCGCATCGAGGCATGGCGTGCGGAACGAGGCCAGGGTGGCGAGCTGCTCGAAGCGGTCGTGGCTGGGCTCGAGGAGCTGGCGCCGGAAGGGCCATGGGATTCCTTCGTGGCCGAAGGGGAGCGTGTCGGGCTCGTAGCCACCCACCAGCAGGCCGGGCCCGTCGGGCTTGTAGTAGACGAGGTGGTCGGGGTCGCGCATCGTCGGCAGCTTCCCGAGCTCGACGGGTGTCCAGCCCTGGATCGGGCCGCTCAGCAGGTACTGGTGCTCGACGGCGACGGCGGGCACCCGGACCCCGGCCATGCGTCCCACCTCCAGGCCCCACATGCCGGCCGCGTTGACGAGCACCTCGCACCCGATGCGCTCGCCGGTGTCGGTGTGGACGGCGACCACCCGGCGGCCGTCGACCTCGACGCTCACGGCGCGGGTCTCCTCGCGCAGCTCGGCACCCCGCATCCGGGCCCCGCGCGCGATGGCCTGCGTGACCGACGCCGGGTCGATGTAGCCATCGGTGGGCAGGAAGGCAGCGGCCAGCACGCGCTCGGTGGTCATCAACGGGAAGAGCTCCTGGGCCCGCTGCGGGGTGATGATCTCCATGGGGAGCCCGAAGCTCTTGGCCATGGTGGCCAGGCGGCGCAGCTCCATGACCCGCTCCGGGGAGCACGCCAGGCGCAGGCTGCCCGTCTCGTGCCAGTCGACGGCCTGCCCCGTCTCGGCCTCCAGGCCCCGGTACATCTCGACGCTCTGTTCGAGCATGCGGGTGGTGTTGCGTGAGGACCGCAGCTGTCCGACGAGCCCGGCGGCGTGCCAGGTGGCTCCGTCGGTGAGGCGGTGCTGCTCGAGCAGGAGCACGTCACGCTCGCCCATCCGGGTGAGGTGGTAGGCGATGCTGCACCCGAGGATGCCACCGCCGATGATCACGATCCGCGGCATCTCGCCCCCGTCGGGTCCCAGAGCGGACGCAGCGTGGCCGACGCCGGGAACCGGACGCGTGCGACCTCGAGTTCGTAGGTTCCCGACAGCACCCACGACGCGTCGAGCCCGGAGGCCCGGCGCACGTAGCCCATGCCGACGGCGCGGCCGATGGTGTGGCCCCAGCCGCCGCTGGTGAGCCAACCCACACGCTCACCGTCGCGGAAGATCGTCTCGCGACCGTGCAGCACACAGGCCGGATCGTCGACGGTGAAGGTGGTGAGCAGCTTGCGCAGCCCGTCACGGCGTTGGGCCTCGAGCGCCGAGCGGCCGCGGAACGCCGTGCCCGAGGCGAGCTTCACGGCCCAGCCCAGGCCAGCCTCGAGCGGTGTGTGGTCGGGCCCCACCTCAGCCCCCCAGGCGCGGTAGCCCTTCTCCAGGCGCAGGCTCTCGATGCCCCGGTAGCCGAGGTTGCCGACGGGAACGCCCATGCGCCGGCCGGTGTCCTGCAGGCACCGATAGACGGTGACCGCGCTCTCCACGGGCACGTGCAGCTCCCAGCCCAGTTCGCCCACGTAGGTGACGCGCAGCGCCCGCACCGGGCAGCCGGCGATGCCGATCGTCTGCATGGTGGCGAACGGGAACACGGCATCGGCGAGGTCGGCGTCGGTGCAGGCGGCCAGCACCTCCCGGGCCCGGGGCCCCATGAGCGCCAGCACGGCTCCGGCCGAGGTCACGTCGACGACCTCGGCCCGGGCGTCGGCGGGCAGCGACCTCCGGATCCAGTCGAGATCGTGGGTGGCCGAGCCCGTGCCGGTGACCACCAGGTAGGCCTGCTCGGCGGTGCGGGTCACGGTCAGGTCGCACCGGATCCCGCCGCGGTCGTCGAGCATCTGGGTGTAGACGACGGAGCCGACGGGCCGCCCGACGTCGTTGGCACACACCCACTGCATGGCCGCCACCGCGTCGGGGCCCTGGACGACGAACTTGGCGAAGGACGACTCGTCGGCGATCGTGACGCCCTCGCGGGTGGCCCGGCATTCGCGGGCCACGGCACCGAACCAGTTCGGTCGACCGTACGTGTACCGATCAACGGGCTCTTCCCCGGCCGAGGTGTCGGCGAACCAGTTCGGCCGCTCCCATCCGAGCTTCTCGCCGAAGCACGCTCCCTGCTCGCGCAGCAGCGGGTACAGCGGTGAGGTGCGCGTGCCACGGGCGCTGTGGTGCTCCTCACCCGGCCAGGCCATCGTGTAGTGCTTGGCGTAGGCCTCCAGGGTGCGGGCCCGCACCCAGCCCGTGTCACGGTGCGGCTGGCCGAAGCGCCGGATGTCGACGGGCCAGAGGTCGTAGGGGGGAGCACCGTCGTGCACCCACTCGGCCAGGGCCATGCCCGCGCCCCCGCCGGCGGCGATCCCGAAGGCGTTGAAGCCCGCCCCCACGAAGAAGCCGCGGACCTCGGGGGCCTCGCCGAGGATGAAGTTGCCGTCGGGCGTGAAGCTCTCGGGTCCGTTGAGCAGCTGGTGGAGACCGGCCTCGCGCAGGGCCGGCACCCGGCCGCAGGCCAGCTCCATGGTGGGGGCGAAGTGGTCCCAGTCGGCGTCGAGGAGACGGAAGTGGAAACCGTCGGGGATCCCGTCCACGGCCCAGGGGACGGGGTCGGGCTCGTAGCCACCCATCACCAGCCCGCCGACCTCCTCCTTCCAGTAGGTGAGGCGGTCGGGGTCGCGCAGGGTGGGCAGGTCGCGGGTGACCCCGGCCATCGGCGTGGTGATCACGTACTGGTGCTGCACCGGTACCAGCGGCACGCTGACCCCGATGGTGGCGGCGAGGGTGCGGGTCCACAGCCCGGCGCAGCAGACCACGGCGTCGCAGCGGATCGTGCCCAGGCCGGTCTCGACGCCCCGCACCCGGCCGTTCTCCACGATCACCCGACGGACCTCGGCCCCTTCGACGATGGTCGCCCCCGCCAACCGCGCCCCCCGGGCCAGGGCCTGGGTGATGTCGGAGGGGTTGGCCTGGCCGTCGGTGGGCAGGAAGGCGGCGCCGATGACGTCGTCGACCTCCATCAGCGGCCAGAGCGCCTGCGCCTCCGCGGGAGAAAGCAGGTGCATCTCGAGGCCGAACGAGGTGGCCGTGGTGGCCTGGCGGCGAACCTCGGTCCAGCGCTCCCGGTTGCAGGCGAGGCGCAGCCCACCGTTCATCTTCCAGCCCGTGGCCAGCCCGGTCTCGGCCTCCAGCGACCGGTACAGCTCGACGGAGTGGCCGAGCATCTGGGTGATGTTGGCGCTCGTGCGGAGCTGGCCCACGAGCCCGGCGGCGTGCCAGGTGGAGCCGGAGGTCAGCTGGTGGCGCTCGACCAGGACGGTGTCGGTCCAGCCGAGCCGGGCCAGGTGGTAGGCGACGGAGCACCCGACGATGCCGCCGCCGATGATGACGGCGCGCGCCTCGTCAGGAAACGTCACCTCGGATCAGCCCGGCCCGCTCGACCCGACCGGCTCAGCCCGACCGGCTCAGCCCAGCCAGCCGGCGACGATGTCGGGGTTGGCGTCGACCCACTGCATGGCCGCAGCCGACGCCTCCATCTTCCCGAAGTCGACCATGGCGGCGATCTCGTTCTGCTGCTCGGTGGTGAGCTGGAACTTCTTCAGGAAGGCGAACGCCGCCGGGTTCTTGGCCTCGAGCTTGGCCGAGCCGGCCTTGTACAGCGCGTCGACGGGGTAGTCGCAGGCGTACTTGCCGTCCTTGGCGGCCGCCGAGGCCGCGCACTCGGGCGTGACGTCGGGCAGCTTGACCTCGGCCATCTTCACCTTGGAGTGCATCCAGTGGGGCTGCCAGAACTGCAGCAGCAGCGGCTTGCCGTCGGACTCGGCCTGGCTGATGGCGGTGATGAGGGCGGCCTCGGAACCGGCCACGACGTACTTCAGTGGCAGCTTGAGGTTGGCGATGATCTGCTCGTCGTAGCTCACGTAGCTGGGGTCGCCCATCAGGAACTGGCCCAGGTCACCGGACTCGGCGGTGGCGAACTGCTTGGCCTTGGCGGCGTCCTTGAAGCCCTCCCAGGTGGCCAGGGAGGGGTCCTTCTCGACGGCGGAGGCGGGCACCACGTACCAGCCGATCTTGGCCTGGGGGCCGAGAGGGCCGAGGTCGACGACCGTCTTCTTCTCCTCGATGTAGGTCTGCTTGTCCTTGGCGTGGCCGGAGGGCCAGATCTCGAGCAGGGCGTCGATCTCGCCGGAGTCCATGCCGGGCCACGACGCGTTCTCGTCGATGTCGAGCAGCGTGACGGAGGTGTTGAGCTTGGACTCGAGCACGACCTTGGCCACCTCGGCGTTGACCTTCGAGCCCGTCCACGGGTTCACGGCGAGGGTGATGGCCGCTCCGGGCTCCCCGGAGGCGGCCGCCACCGTGTCGGCCGGCGCGGCGGTGTCGGCCGGCGCGGCGGTGTCGGCCGGCGCGGCGGTGTCGACGACGGCGGCGGTGGTCGTGTCGGCGGCGTCGTTGCTGTCGCTGCCGCAGGCCACGAGCCCCACGGCCAGGGCGGCGGCCACCAGCAGGCGCGCCGGTCGGATGATCCTCATGCTTCCCCCAGAGGGCTGAACGCGGGCGGGTGGAGCCCGCTGGTGAGCGCAGTTTCTACCTGCTCGGCCCCCCAACGGGCCAGCACCGGCTGCGATGATCCGTGGGGCCGGGCGCGACGGGCGGGCGCGACGGTTCCGACGGGCGGGTCGGTCAGCGGGCGGGCGCGCCGCCGAAGTCGGCTCGACGACCCCAGGCCTGGGTGATCCGGTCGAGCACCACGGCCAGCAGCACGATGGCGACGCCCCCGGCCAGGCCCCGGCCGATCTCGCTCTTGGTCAGTCCGTACACCGCCTCCAGACCAAGGGCTCCGGCCCCGATGAGGGCGGCGACGATCACCATCGACAGCACCATCATGATGGTCTGGTTGATGCCCAGCATCACCGACCGCAGGGCGAGCGGGAGCTGCACCTTCAGGAGCTCCTGGCGCGGCGTGGCTCCGAACGAGACCGCCGCCTCCCGCACCGACGCCGGGACCGACCGCAGGCCGTGGCTGGTGAGCCGGATCCCCGGAGGAAGGGCGTAGACCACCGAGGCGATCACCCCGGGCACGCGTCCCACGTTGAACAGGAAGATCACCGGGACCAGGTACACGAACGAGGGCAGCACCTGCATGGCGTCGAGCACCGGACGCAGCATGGCCTCGGCGCGGTCGGACCGGCCGCACCACACCCCGATCGGCACGGCCAGCGCCACCGACAGCACGACGGCCACCACCACCTGGCTGAGCGTGTCCATGGCCAGGTCCCACACCCGCAGACCGCAGATGGCGACCAGGCAGGCGCCCACCAGCCCCGCCAGTCGCCAGCCGCCGCTGGCCCAGGCCACGGCCACGAACACGACGATGACGAGCCACCACGGCACTGCCAGCAACAGGTCGTCGCGCAGCGGGTTGAGCAGTCGGCGCAC
>JBIKWW010000366.1:0-4029 GCA_044356125.1 Acidimicrobiia bacterium | reverse complement strand
GAGCTGGTGCATTACGACAACCTCATGCTCTGCCCTGAAGGCGGCGCCGTCGACTTCTTCAACTCCGGGGCCCCCTGGCGCGACGGACGCCTCCCCGTCAACGTGTCCGGCGGCCTGCAGTCCAAGGGCCACCCGATCTCGGCCACCGGCATCGCCAACATCTGGGAGATCTGCCACCACCTGCGCGGCGAGGCCGGCGAGCGCCAGATCCCCGACGCCAAGGTCGGTCTGGCCCACGTCATCGGGCTCGCCTCCGCCTGCGGTGTGCACATCCTGGAGCGCTCCGGGCTCTGAGCCCGGGGTGGGCCGGGGCGGGGGGACCGGAGGCGTCTGCTAGGTTCCTCCCCCTGGCGGCGTGGCCGAGTGGTTCAGGCAAGGGCCTGCAAAGCCCTGTACACCGGTTCAATTCCGGTCGCCGCCTCCAATGTTCTTCCGAGCTGCCCCTCCCGGGGTCTGCTGTCCCCGCTGAGGCGGGACGGGCCCGCCTCCCGTCCGGAGCTCAGGGCGTGAGCTTGCCGCCGGCCAGAACGGCCTCCACGACGCGCAGGGCCTCGAGAGCCTCCGTCGGCTTCACCACCGTCGGTCCACCGCGCACCGCCTGCGCGAAGGCCTGGAGCTCGTGCATGAGCGGCTCGCCGCGGTGCTCGATGAACGGGGTCTCGATGGTGCCGCTCGACCGCGTGCGGGGTACCCCGTCGTTGACGAACTCGACGTGCTGCAGGCGGTGGACCAGCACCTCCTGGCGGACCAGGTCGGCGGTGACGACGGAGTCCTCCTGGGTGACCTCGATCAGCCGGATCTTCTGCTGGCTCACATGGCTCGCCGTGACCGACGCCGTGAGCCCCGAGGTGAAGCTCAGGAGCGCGACCGCCAGGTCGGGTCCGGCCGTGCGGGTCGAGCGCAGCACGCTGCGAGCAGCCACGAGGGGCGAACCGTCGATGACGTTGAGCAGGTCGAGGTCGTGGATCATGAGATCCGACACGACGTTGTCGAGGATCCGGTTCGTGAACGGCCCGGCCCGGGTGATGTCGACGTGGATCGGCCGGTCGATGAAGCGGAGCATCTCGATGAAGGCACCGTTGAACCGTTCGACGTGGCCGACCGTGAGCACGAGGCCGCACTCCTCGGCCAGCGCGGCGAGGCAGCGGCCCTCGGCCACCGTGGTCGTGATCGGCTTCTCGACGAGCACGTGACGCCCGGCCCGCAGCAGACGTGCGGCGATGGCCGCGTGGGTGGGCGTCGGGGTGGCCACCACGGCGGCCTCGAAGTCGGCACCCTCGATCAGTTCGTCGACCGAGGCGTAGCGGGCTTCGGGGATCGTGGACCGGAGCTCCTGCCGCCGGTTCGCGTCCTGTTCGACCAGGCCCACCAGCTCGACGCCCGGGGTGCGCAGCGCGACGCGGGCGTGATGGGTGCCCATGACCCCGCCCCCGACGACGGCGAGTCGCACCGGCTTCATGCCAGCACCCGGCGGACGGCTGCCACGATGCGTTCGAGGTCGGTGGGCGACAGCGCCGGGTGCACCGGCAGCGACAGGACCTCCGTCGCGAACCGCTCGGCCCGGGGGCACGGGGTGATCCGCACGCGGGGGTGGCTGCGGTAGCAGTCGTAGTCGTACACGGCGCGTGGGTAGTACACCCCGGTTCCGACCCCGGCGGCGGTCAGCTCGGCAGCGAGCGTGTCGCGGTCGACCCGGGCGTCGGAGGTGACGCGCACGGTGTACTGGTGCCACGCGCTGGTCCGGCCGGCCGGCTCGGCCGGGAGCACGAGCCCGTCGATGCCGGCCAGGGCCTCGCCGAGGAATGCGGCATGGCATCGGCGGGTCGCCTGCATGGCGGTGCGCCGGGCGAACTGGCCGAGGGCCAGTGCGGCCACGACGTCGAGCATGCGGGCGTTGCGGCCGGGCACCACGTACTCGTACCGGGCCCGCATGCCCTGGTTGCGCAGGATCCGGAGCCGCTCGGCGGCGCCGTCGTCGTCGGTGGTGATCACACCGCCTTCGCCGGTCGAGATGTTCTTCGTCGCGTAGAAGGAGAAGGTGGCGACGTCCTCGGTGCCGACGGGCCGGGATCCGATGAGCGCTCCGTGGGCCTGGGCGGCGTCCTCGACCACGCGCAGTCCGCGGCGCCGGGCCCACGGGGTCAGGGCGTCCATGTCGGCGGGGAGGCCATAGAGGTGCACCGGCATCAGGGCTCGGGTCCGTTCGGTCAGCGCCGCCTCGACACCCGTCGGGTCGATCGTGAAGTCGTCGGCGATGTCGGAGAAGGTCGCCGTGGCTCCCGAGTGGATGATCGCATTGAGCGTCGCCGCGAAGGTGAACGGCGTGGTGACGACCTCGTCGCCGGGTCCGATCCCGACTGCTTCGAGGGCGAGCTCGAGTGCGGTGGTCCCGTTGCTCACCGCGACGGCGTGCCGGGCGCCGGTCATCTCCCGGCAGGCGACCTCGAACTGCTCGACGACCGGGCCCTGGGCCAGGCGGCCCGAGCGCAGCACCGAGAGCACGAGCTCCTGGGTGGCCTCATCGACTTCGACGTGACTGATGGGGATCATGGTCTGGGTTCCGTCCTGCAGGCCGAACATCGCCCGCCCCATCGGCAGCTCGCTGCTCCCGCCTGAGCCGCCTGGGCCGCTCGACGGCACAGAAGGGTCTGCGGCCCCAGGGCCGATGGTCCGCAGGGCCGGTCCGCTCCGGTGCCGGCCGAGTGCTGTCGCTGCGTGATCGGGCTAGAGCACGGCGCCCTTGGGGACGATCACCACGCCGCCGTCGGAGATGGAGAACCCGCGGGCGCGGTCCTCGTCGAGATCGACCCCGAGCCGGAAGCCCGCAGGGACGATCACGTTCTTGTCGATGATCGAGCGCCGCACGATCGCCCCCGCTCCGATGCGCACGCCGTGCAGGATGATCGAGTCGGACACGACGGCGTGGTCGTCGACGTACACCTGCGGCGACAGGATGGACCGCTCGACGTGGCCGCCCGACACGATCGTTCCCTGGCACAGCAGCGAAGCCTGGGCCGACCCCGGTGCCCATGAGGGGCCCTGCACCAGCTTGGCGGGAGGGAGCGGGGACTGGCTCGTGTAGACGGGCCATTGGAGGTTGTAGAGGTCGAACAGGGGCTCCTGGGCGATGAGGTCCATGTTCGCCTGGTAGTACGCGTCGATGGTGCCGACGTCACGCCAGTAGCCGCGGCCCCGATCGGTGGATCCGGGAACGTCGTTGGTGTGGAAGTCGTACCAGGAGGCGACACCCTCGCGGGTGAGGTTGGGGATGATGTTGCTGCCGAGGTCGTGCTTGGAGCTCTCGTCGGCGGCGTCCTCGGTGATGGCCCGCAGCAGCGTCTCGGTGTCGAAGACGTAGTTGCCCATCGACGCCAGCGACATGGTGGGGTTGCCGGGCATGGCCGGGGGGTCGGCCGGCTTCTCGAGGAACCGGGAGATGCGCGGACCCTCCACATCCATGATCCCGAACTCGGAGGCACCGGCCCGGGGAACCGGGATCCCGGCGACGGTCACCCCTGCTCCTGCGGCCAGGTGGTGCTCGACCATCTGGCGCGGGTCCATCTTGTAGATGTGGTCGGCCCCGAACACGCAGACGATGTCGGGGTTCTCGTCGGCGATGAGGTTGAAGTTCTGGTAGATCGCGTCGGCCGACCCGGTGAACCACCGGGGCCCCCGGCGCATCTGGGCGGGCACGGGCGTGACGTAATTGCCGAGCAGGGTCGAGAACTGCCAGGTGGCCGAGATGTGGCGGTCCAGGCTGTGGCTCTTGTACTGCGTGAGCACCACGATCTTCAGGTAGTTGGCGTTGGTGAAGTTCGACAGCACGAAGTCCACGAGCCGGTAGGTGCCGCCGAAGGGTACGGCGGGCTTGGCGCGGTCGAGGGTCAAGGGCATCAGGCGCTTGCCTTCGCCGCCGGCCAGGACCATCACGAGGATCTTGGGCTGGGCCATTTCCGGAACCTAGGCCATCGGCCGCCCCCGGGGCGGACATGCCCGTGCGGATCAGCGGACCGATGAACGACGGCGGTC
>JBIKWW010000230.1:0-6049 GCA_044356125.1 Acidimicrobiia bacterium | reverse complement strand
CCGCGGGACCCGGACGTCGACGCTGAGGGCCCGTTCGGTCGTCGGCACCTCGATGGACACGGCCGATGCCCGGATCATGGGGCGTCCCGGGTCGTCGACGGCCGAACCGGCGGCCGCCGTCCTGCCCTTGTAGAGGGTCACGGCGACGAGCACGTTCGGTACGTGCTCGTCGGTGACGGGCACCTCGATCACGGCGCTCGATCCGCGCACGGCCACCCGCCGCGCCCCGAACACCAGGGACCCCTCCGTGCTCACGAGCGCCTCGGCCTGCTCCCACGGGGACTGCACCAGGATCCGGGCCGTCTCGCCGACCCGGTAGCTCGGGCGTTCGGGCACCAGCGTGAGCGAACCCTCCGAGCCGCCCGGTGTCTCCCAGGCGACGTATCCGGGGCCCGTCACGTAGGCGTCGGTGCTGGCCTCGACCCAGTTGCCCCGGCGGTCCGAGGACGTGACCCGCACCTCGTAGTACCCGGTCCGGTCGGTGGTGAACCCGAACGGCACCGCCGTGAGCGCCGAGGCGACGGACTGCGTGGCGACCTCGGTGGGTACCCAGCGGCCCTCGGTGGTGGTGGTCGAGTCGCTCGTCTGGCGTTTGGCGGTGACGTACTCCCAGCGAACCAGGCGGGCCGTCAGGCGGACACCGGGGACCGGCCGACCGGTCGGGGTGACGGCCACCGCCGACCCGGTCAGGCGCCCGCCCACGGCGACGAAGGACCGGTCCATGCGCACACCCACGTAGTGCTCGCCGGGGTGGGCGACGGCACTGGCGCGGTTGGCGATGGCCTGGCGGTTCACGTCGGTCACCTGGGCCTCGGCGACGACCAGCACCGGTCGATGGCGGGTCCGCACGACGGGCAGCTCGGCACCGAGCTCCAGCCGGCCACGGGCGTCCAGCCCGGCTCCGTCGTCGCCGGCGAGGCGGTCCCAGCTCGTGGCGTCGCAGGAACCCCAGTCGACGCAGAGGTAGTCGAAGCGGAAGGTGTCGAGGCGCAGAGCGGGCGGGGCGTCGGGGCCCGTCCCCGGTGAGACGGTGGTCCACGACGGGGTCACCGTCCAGGTGACCGGCGCGTCGGCCATCGGAGCGCCGAACAGGTAGGAACCCTCGACGGTGGCCGAGATCCGGTCACCGGGCACATAGGAACGCTGGCCGAGCGTGACGTCGACCTTGAAGTCGGGATTGCGGAAGGCGGTGACGAGCCAGTCCGCTCCCCCGTCGATGCCGACGACCCGGGCGTAGTAGCTCCCCTGCCGTCCCGACGGGGGGATCGTCGCCGCCAGGTCGAACGAGCCGAGGGCCGACACCGTGACGGTTCGCGCCACGATGACGGTGTCGGTGTTGTCGGTCACCTCCACCCGGAGCCGGCGGAGACCCTCGGGAAGGACGAGGCCCCGGCCGTCGTCGATCCGGACGATGCCCTTGAGCTTGACCTCCTCGCCGAGCCGGTACACCCCGCGGTCGCTGAACATCGTCGCCAGGTACCGCCGTCCCGCCGGGAGGGGCGGCGGCAGGTCGGCCGCAGCGGTCGCCTCCGTGCCGGTCGTGCCGGTCGTGTCGGTCGTGGCGGTCGCGGACGTCTCCGAGGGCAGGTCGGTGCCCCACTCCCGCCAGCGGGACTGGGCGTACGCGAGGTCGGCGCCCTTGGTCACCAGCACCAGCAGGTCGCAGCGGGAGCAGTCCCGGAAGACCTCGGGACCGATGGTGGCCAGCCCGGCCGCGTCGGTCGTGCCCGTCCACAGCGTCCGGGCCGCTTCCCCGCCGAGCACCTTCATGGTCACCTCGGCGCCGGCGACGGGCGCCGCCGAGCCGATGGCCGTGACCGCGACGAGCGCGTTGCCCGGTGCCCG
Organism: Acidimicrobiia bacterium; assembly: GCA_044356125.1. GTDB lineage: Bacteria > Actinomycetota > Acidimicrobiia > Acidimicrobiales > JANYDT01 > JBIKWW01. Next base: position 4,204 of record JBIKWW010000230.1, on the reverse strand, counting down.
CCGGATCGAGACCCCGAGGTCGGTGTGCTGGACGAGCGAGGTGTACCAGCGGGGCGCGACGGAACCGGTCCGCTTCGACGAACCGGTCGACGTGCTCGACGGGCTGGACGGATCGGGTCGCGGCGAGCCATCGGGCCCGTAGGTCGTTCCCGGCTGGCGTCGGGCCTCGCGCACGGCCAGCAGCCACACGCCGGGGCGTCCGTCGGGACCGAGGCGGGCGGCCGTGAGCCGGGTGACGTCGGGGCGGTCCGTCAACTTGACGGTGACCGGCCTGCCCTCGGCCGTCGGGTCGACCGGCTTCAGGCCGGGCCCCCCGGCGATGCGTGGGGCCAGCCGGACGATGGCGTCGGCGTCGAGCCGGACGAGCACCCGCTCGTAGGTGTCGAGGTTGCGGACCGAGTAGCCGACGAGCGCCGGCGCCGCCGCTTCGAGCACGCGCTCCCCGCGGGGGCCCTCGAAGGCCGCGGAACGCTTCCCGAAGCTCAGCTCCCAGGTCGGCGCGTAACCGAGACGGCGACCGCGGAGATCGACCGCGTCGGGGGCGACGCGCACCCGGTAGCTGCGTCGGGGCGCGAGAGCGGCCCAGCGGAGCGAGAGCGGGTCACGGAGCTCGTCAGCGAGTGCGTCGAGGTCGCCCGAGGCCCGCACGCCGGCGGGGACCCGGTAGGTCTGCACCCGACGCGACGTGAGGTCGGTCACGGTCAGGCGCCCGTCGAGGGCCAGTTCGTCGAAACCGGCTCCGGCCACCGACCACTGCGGCGGTGTGCCCGGATCGCAGCCCGTGCGGCAGCCCGAGTACCCGATCAGCGGCGTGGTCGCGGTCTCGAAGGTGGTGACGTCGTAGCCGCGCCCTCCGACGGTACCGCCGAGCGCCCGGGTTCCGGCGAGCACCGCCACCCGCGCCTTCTTCTCGGCCGGCAGCACCGGCGTCTGCAGGAAGACGCAGGTCGTGTCGCTCTCGGTGTCGGGCCGGCAGAGCTCGGGATCGGCGGCCGGAGCCCGGGTCACCGGGAACGTCCGGGGTGGCTCGGCACCCGAGCGCCGCAGGCGGTCCAGGATGGCGGCGAGGTCGGCGGGAACGGTTCCGGGCGGCGCGAACGGATCCAGAGCCAGCGCGTTCGGGCTGATCGTAACCCGGGCGTTGGCGACGACGCTGGTGGCGTCGATGGCGGTGCGGCACCGCAGCGCGACCACGGCCGACCCGTCCGGACGGGGCCGCAGGCCGGCCTCATCGCACACCGGGACCGGCGTCTCGAAGGATGCCGTGGCCGGTTTGGCCATGGTGAGGCCGTCCGGTGTGGTCACCCCCTGGACCGTGACCGTGTGCCGTCGCCCCCAGCCCACCGGAGCCGCCGGGGTGAACACGAGCAGGCGGGTCGACGCCCACCGGAAGGTCCCCGCCAGGGGCGGCGAGATGGTCACGAACCGTTCGGCGGCCGGACGCTGGTCGACCACCGCCAGCGCGATGACGGGCCGGTCGAACTGGATCCGGATCTCGGAGGCCTGCTCGGGAGCGTCCAGTCGACCGGAGGGGAGCAGGCTGATCACCTTGAGCCGGCCATCGTCGGCCGCCGGTGCCAGCTGGTCGTAGGAGGCACGGTCGGCCCCGGGCGCTGCGGTCGTCGACCCGTCCTGGGCGGCGCCCCGCGGGCTCAGACCACCGGCCGGGAGACCGGCGGCCACCACACCCAGGAGCACGGCGACGGCCGTTCTTCTCCTGTGCACCGGGCCTGGCACCGGGCCTGGCACCGGGCCTGGCACCGGACCTGGCACCCGGCCTGACACCCGGCGGGGCGCCTGAGGAGTCCGGGTGTGTCGTGGCTGTCGCATCATCGCTCCCTCGGCGAGGCCTCCGGTCATGACCGGCGGTCGTCGTGCCCCCGCATCATCGCCTTCGACGTGCCGGGCGCGCCGGATGGTTCCCGCGGTCCGGTGGCGACTCCGCGACCGGCGACTCCGTGACGGCTGGGCCGGCGCTTGGACCTGCAGCCGGACCTGCAGCCGGCTCGGTGGACGGCACCGCAGCCGACTCGGCGGACGGCACCGCACCGGCCGCCCGCAGGGTCCGCAGGCACTGCTCGAGCACCGACCGCGGCCCGCGCCCGTCGACGTCGACGACGAGGTCGGCGAGCGCCGAGTAGATCGGGCGCCGGAGGGCGTCGTAGGTGCGGATCCGCTCCGCCGGATCGTCCTGCAGGAGCGGCCGACCGCGCCCGTCCCCGATGCGCCCGATGATCGTCTCGGGCCGGGCCCGCAGCCAGACGATCGTGCCTGCGGCCCGGAGCACCTCACGGTTCGAGTCGGCCAGCACCGCTCCCCCGGCGACGGCGATGACGGTCGGAGCGGAACGGCCGGCCAGGTCGGCCAGCACGGCCGACTCGGCGGCCCGGAACCCTGCTTCGCCGCGGTCGGCGAAGATCTCCGGCACCGTCATCCCCGCCCGGGACACGACCTCGGCGTCGGTGTCGACGAACGGCACCCCCAGGCGGGCGGCCAGGCGCTTGCCGACCGTCGTCTTGCCCGAGCCCATCATCCCGATGACGAGCACGTGGGGCCCCCGCCCCGGTCGCATCGGGGGCGCTCCATCAGGGCCCGGCGCCCGCCCCGTGCGACGGCGCCGGGGACCCGGCTCCGCAGCGCCCTCAGGCCCCACGGTCGTGCTCGGCGACGGCCGCCGCCGCCCCCCGGTGGTTCCGCACGAACTCACCCACGGAATCGCCCCCGAACTTGCGCAGGGCCTCGCCCGCAAGGACGAGGGCGACCATCGTCTCGGCCACGACCCCCATGGCCGGAACGGCCGTCACGTCGGTGCGCTCCTTGAACGACACCCCGGCCTCCTTGGTGGCCGTGTCCACCGTCGCCAGCGTGGGGCGGTTGAGCGTGGCCAGCGGCTTCATGGCCGCCCGCACGACGAGGAGCTCGCCGGTGGTCATGCCTCCCTCGGTCCCTCCGGCGAGGGTGGTCTCGCGGCGGTACCGGCCCGTGCCGGCGTCCCAGGTGATCGGATCGTGGGCGTGGCTGCCGCGCCGGCCCGCGACCTCGAACCCGTCACCGATCTCGACGCCCTTGACGGCCTGGATCGACAGCAGCGCCTGCGCCAGCATCCCGTCGATCTTGCGGTCCCAGTGGACATGGCTGCCCAGGCCCAGGGGCACGCCGTAACCGAGCACCTCGACGATGCCGCCGAGCGAGTCGCCCTCCTTGGCCGCCGCCTTGATCTCGGCCACCATCGAGCCCTCGGCATCGGCGTCGAAGCAGCGCACGTCGGACTCGTCCACTCGGGCCAGGTCGGCCGGGGTGGGCCGGGCCCCGGCACCAGAGCGCGCCGGCCCCATCTGGATGACATGGCTGATGACCTCGCATCCGAGCTCACGCAGCAGGAGCTTGGCGAGGGTGCCGGCGGCGACCCGGGCGGCCGTCTCCCGGGCGCTGGCCCGCTCGAGCACGTCGCGGGCGTCGTCGAAGCCGTACTTCTGCATGCCGGTGAGGTCGGCGTGCCCGGGCCGGGGCTGGGTCAGGGGCTTGGCCGTGGCGCCCGGGGCAGGGTTCATCTCCTCGACCCACTTGGGCCACTCGGAGTTCCCGATCATCACCGACACCGGCGATCCGAGCGTGCGTCCGTGGCGGACCCCACCCAGGATCGTCACCTCGTCGCGCTCGAAGCGCTGCCGGGGGCCGCGTCCGTAGCCGAGGCGACGCCGGGCCAGTTCGGACTGGAAGTCCTCCACGGTGACGTGGAGACCGGCAGGAAGGCCCTCGACGATGACCGTGAGGGCCTGGCCGTGGGACTCGCCGGCGGTGAGGAAGCGCAGCACGGCGGGCAGGCTAGGCCAGCCCGGTGGCCACGCGGTCGGCCAGGAGCAGCACCGTCCACGCGCCGAGGGCGAGCCACGGCCCGAACGGGATCGCCGCCTTGAGGCCGCGGCGGCTCACCACGGCCCAGACCACGCCCACGGCGGCTCCGATGACGAACCCGGCGAACAACCCGAACAGGGCGTGACGCCACCCGAACCACCCGAGGCCGAGGCCGAGCAGCAAGGACAGGCGGGCGTCGCCGTCGCCCATGCCTCCCGGCGCGAGGAGGAACAGCAGCCAGATGAAGGCACTGGCACCCAGGCCGCACGCGACGACACGCAGCGCCTGGCCCGGGCCGCCATCGCCGACGAGCGCAGCCGCCACGAGCAAGGCGCCAACGACGAGCGAG
>JBIKWW010000229.1:0-6053 GCA_044356125.1 Acidimicrobiia bacterium | reverse complement strand
ACCCGCCGGACGGCCTGCGGGACGATCACGTAGCGGTACGACTGCAGCTGGGTCAGACCGAGCGACCGGGCGGCGTGGAGCTGGGAGGCGTGCACGCTCTCGATCCCGGAGCGGAACACCTCGGCCACGAAGGCGCCGGTGTTCAGGGTCAGGGCCACGCCGCCCCAGAAGACGGGCGAGTTCCACGGACGGTCGAGCTGGAAGGTCGGGGGGATGCCGAAGCCGAACACGAACACGATGAGCAGCGTCGGGATCCCGCGGAACACGTCGGTGTACACCGTGGCCAGGATCCGCAGCGGGGTGAACACGGGCCCCTTGAGGATGCGCATGAGGGCCACGACGAGGCCCAGCACGAGCACCGCCGCCTCGGCGATCAGGAAGATCCGCAGGTTGAGCAGGAACTTGTGGGCGACGTCGGGGAACGATTCCCGGAAGCGGGTGCCGTCGAAGAACGCCCGCTTGACCGTCGGCCATCCGGGTGCGCTGACGACGGCCAGTGTCAGGGCACCGAAGACCACGAGGGTGCTCGCCGTCGCGACCAGCGCGGGGCGGGCACCCTCGGGTTCGGCGAGGGGGGTGCGGCGCAGCACCCCGCGGGTCACTGGAAGACGGGCGCCGAGACGGCGTCGGACAGCTCGGCCTGCTGGATGGCGGCGAGACGTCCACTGGACTTCAGTGCGGCGAGGGCCTCGTTCACGCACGCCAGCAGCGGGTTGCCCTTCTCCAGCACGAGGCCGAACTGCTCGCCGCCGGGCTGGGAGGCGAACTGGCCGACGACCTTGGAGCCCTCGATCTCGACGGCGCTCACGTAGAAGGCCGTGGGCAGATCGAGCACGATGCCGTCGATCTGCTTGGCGGTGAGGGCGGCCTTGGCGGCGTTGTTGTCGTCGTAGACGAGGGGCTCGGCCGACGGGGCCACGACGTTCTTGATGAAGTCCAGGCTGGTGGTGCCGACCTGGGCTCCCAGCTTGGCGTTCTTCAGGTCGGCGACGGTCTTGGCCGAGGCGACGGGGGAGTCGGCGAAGGCGACCAGGGCCTGGTTGACCTCGTAGTACCCGTCGGAGAAGTCGACGGCGGCCTTGCGCTCCTCTTTCACCGACACCTGGTTGATGTTGAAGTCGAAGTCCTTCTTGCCCGGGGCGAAGGAGTTGTTGAACGCCACGGTGACCCACTTCACCTGGTCCTTGGAGAACCCGAGGGTCTCGGCCACGGCGTAGGCGACGGCGGACTCGAAGCCCTTGCCGTTGGTCGGGTCGTCGTCGATGAACCACGGCGGATAGGCCGGCTTGTCGGTGCCGATGGTCAAGGTGCCGGCGTTCTTGAGCGAGAGCTGGTCCGGGGCGCAGGCGGCCGACAGGGCTGCCGGAGCGGCACCCGCGGCGGCGGTCGTCTCCGTGGCGGCCGGCTCGGTGGCGGCCGGCTCGGCCGGGGTGGTCTCGGCCGGGGCGGCGGTCTCGGCCGGAGCCGTCTCGGCGGGCGTGGTCTCGGCGGCGGCGGCGGTGGTGTCGGTGGCGGCGTCGTCGCTGCCGCAGGCGGCGAGCCCGACGACGGAGGCGATGACGATCGCGACCGCAGCGCGGGTCCGGGCCCGGGGGGTGGGGCGGTGGGAGTGCATGGGCTCCGACGATAGGTGAACCGGCGTTCCTTCGTCGGACACGCCGGGGCGGGCGGCGGCGCTAGAGCGGCGAGTTGCCGTGGGTGCGGGGCGACAGGCGTTCGCGCTTGTCGGCCAGCAGGGCCAGCGCCCGGCTCACGAGCCGCCGGGTCTCGCCGGGCTCGATCACCCCGTCGATCAGCCCGCGTTCGGCGGCGATGTAGGGGTTGAGGTAGCGGTCCTGGTAATCCACCTCGGCGGCCGCCCGCTCGGCGTCGGTGCCCCGGCGCATGAGGATCTGCACGGCTCCCTTGGCGCCCATCACGGCCAGCTCGGCGGTGGGCCAGGCCACGCAGAGGTCGTTGCCCATCGTCTTGGAGTCGAGGACGATGTAGGCCCCCCCGTAGGCCTTGCGCAGCACGATGCAGATCCGGGGAACGCTGGCCTCGGCGTAGGCGAACGCCATCTGGGCGCCGTGGCGGATCATGCCGCGCCACTCGAGGTCCTTGCCGGGGAAGTACCCCGGCGTGTCGACGAGGGTCAGGATGGGCACGTTGAACGCATCGCACAGGGCGACGAACCAGGCCCCCTACTGAGCGGCCTTGATGTCGAGCGTGCCGGCCAGCGACACGGGCTGGTTGGCGACGACGCCGACGCTGTGCCCGTCGATCCTGGTGAAGGCGGTGACGAGCTGCGGCGACCACCTCGCCTTCACCTCGAGCAGGTCACCGTCGTCAGCGATCCCGGTGATGACGCGGCGGACGTCGTAGCTGCCGGTGGAGGAGTCCGGGATGATCGAGCCGAGCTCGTCGCAGAACCGGTCGGGATCGTCGCCCGACGGGATCCGTGGGGCCAGGGTGTCGACGTTGTCCGGGAGGTAGGCCAGCAGATCGGCCACGGCGTCGAGGGCGCCGTCCAGGTCGGGTGCCACCAGGGTGGCGACGCCGGTCTCGCGGGCGTGGACGCCGGCGTCACCGAGCGAGGCGTTGTCGACGGCGACGCCGGTGACCTCGCGGACCATCGAGGGCCCGCTCACGAACGCGTACGACCCGTCGGTCATCACGACCAGGTCGCTCAGGCCGAGCACCAGCGCCTGACCTGAGACGGCCGGTCCGTCGACCACCGTCAGCACGGGCACGACGCCCGAGCAGGCGGCCACGGCCCGGGCCACCCGGCCCCAGCCGTGCAGCGCGGCGATGCCCTCGCCGATGTCGGCCCCGCTGGAGGACAGCACGAGCACGAGCGGCAGCCGGGCGTTGCGGGCCCTCCTTGCGGCGTCCTCCAGCACCCGGGCGGCGCTGACGCCCATGGCCCCGAGGTGGTCGCCGGGCCCGATGGACGCCAGGACGACCCGGCGACCCGGCTCGAGGCGACCATCGAGGTCGCTGGTCCCGGCGACGGTGATGGCCGAGGCCCGGGACTGGAAGACGGTGTCGGGCGCAGGGAGGGGCCTCGGGCCGGCCGGGGACTCGGCCGACCCGGGACGGCTCCGCCGCTCGGCCCGGCGGTCCCGGTTGGCCCGAGCCGTGCGACGTCGGTCGGCGGCGCCGGGGTCTGACGACCGGTGTCCGCCGTCGGGATCGCGCTCCACCAAGGTCACCCCGACACCGTAGGCCGTTTGCGAGGCGGGGGTGGGGCGTCGGGCCCGGACCGGCAGCGACGGAGGATTCGGCGCGGGTTCGGTCCCGCGTTCGGGCCCACATGGGGCTCCGGTGTGACGTCGGGTGTGGAGGTCAGGCGGTGATCAGGTCCCGGTCGGCCCGGTCGGCCCGGGCCGCCATGCGGGCGACGACCTTCTGCAGGCGCGCGAGGTGGCTGAGCAGACCGTCACGGGCCTGCTCGGCCTCGGCGTCCAGCCCGGTGATCTCGGCCAACCCCCAGTGGTTCACGACCACGGGCACGAGGATCTGCTCCAGATGGATGCCCAGGTCGTACACGCGGGCCTTGGCGATGGCGGCGGCATGGGCGGCGAACCCGGGGATGCCGACGCCCGGCATGGCGAAGCCGATCACCTGGCGGGCGATGGCCTGCACGGCCTCGGAGGGATCGAGCTCGATGGCCGCCGACATGAGGTCGCGGTAGAAGACGTGGTGGAAGTTCTCGTCCACGCCGACACGCTTCATGATCGTCGTGCCGGCCTGGGCCGCCGGATGGTCGGGAGCGGCGTCGAGCAGCAGCTTGCCGGTGTTCCAATGGGAGATGCGGGTGGCCAGCTCCTGGAGGGCGACGTAGGCGAATCCGTCGAACGGGCTGCCCGGCTCGGGGACCACGCCGCCGGTCACCTGCGCCATCCGGGCGTCCTCCAAGGCGATGGGGTCGATCGCCCGCGTGACGAGGAGGAAGTCGCGGATCACCTGGGCGTGGCGCATCTCCTCGGCGACCCAGCGGTGCGACCACTCCCGCCACACGCCGGTCCCCCCGAACATCCGGTTGATGGTCTCGTAGTAGTAGGGGAGGTTGTCCTCGGTGAGGACGTTGACGAACAGCGCCGACCGCACTGCGTCGGGGAGCGCGAAGTCGTCGGCGCCCCACGGGTCCTCCGGCGTGAAGTCGCGACCCAGCGACCACGGCACGGCTTCGTGCGGATACCACGACTTGCAGGTGCGCACATGACGTTCGAGCAGCTGCTCGGCGACGGGGACGAGGTCCACCACGGCGTTCATGGGATCAGCCTACCTACAGGTCGGTAGGGAACCGTGACAGGGTACCCGGGGGACTCCCATCGGTGACCGGCACAGGTCATCTCCAGCACCGATACCGTTCGCCGTCCCGGACCCGGGAGATCCGACCGGGGGCGGCAGCTGGGGTCGCGGGGAGGTGATGGCGATGCGCGGGACGTCGAGGGGACAGGAGGCGGTGGGTGCCGCGAGACTGCACCCGTGTCACGCAGCGCCGCCATCTTCGATCTCGACCGGACCCTGCTGCCCCAGGGCAGCGGCCCGGCGTTCGCCCGGGCGCTCGCCGCGCTCGGGGTGCCGACCCCGAGCATTCCCGGTCAGAACATCCTGTTCGGTCTCTACAACGTCCTCGGCGAATCCCGGGCAGCCATGCAGCTCGCCCGTCAGGCCGCCAAGCGCGCCGCCGGCCTGCGCCGCGACGACGTCGCCCGGGCGGCCCGGGCCGCGGTGCCGGAACTGCTCGATCTCGTCCACCCGCACGTGCCCGGCCTGCTCGCCGAGCACCGTCGCCGGGGCGACGTGCTCGTGATGGCCACGACGTCGCCCTACGACCTCGTCGTCCCGCTCGGCGAGGCGCTGGGGTTCGACATCGTCCTCGGCACCCGTTACGTGGAGCACGAGGGCTCCTACACCGGCGAGGTCGAGGGCGAGCTCGTGTGGGGCGAGGGCAAGCTCCTCGCCGTGCGGGCGTGGGCCGAGGCCGAAGGGGTGGATCTCGCCGTCTCCGCCGCGTACTCCGACAGCTGGTACGACCAGCCGCTCCTGGCCGCCGTGGGGCGGCCGGTGGCCGTCAACCCCGATCCGCGCCTCGCCGCCGCTGCGGCCCTGCGCCGCTGGCCCGTCCGCTACCTCGACGCTCCCGAGGGGGTGCCCCGGGTGCTGGGGGTCGAGCCCTTCGACGTCGTGCGGCGGCTCACCGCCCGGCCCGAGGTGCATCCATATGCGCGCTTCGTGATCTCGGGGACCGAGCACATCCCGCGCCGGGGTCCGGCGATCATCGTCGCCAACCACCGCAGCTACTTCGATCCCGCAGCGCTGGCCATCGCTCTGGCCCGGGCGGGACGCAACGGACGGTTCCTGGCCAAGCGGGAGGTCACCGACGCTCCCGTGCTCGGCACCCTCGTGCGCTCCTTCGGCACCATCAGGGTCGATCGGGGAACCGGGTCCTCGACGCCGTTGGAAGCCGCTGCGGCCGCCCTCGCCGGGGGCGAGGTCGTCGTGATCCTGCCGCAGGGCACGATCCCCCGGGGCGAGGCCTTCTTCGACCCGGTGCTCGTAGGTCGGCCCGGTGCCGCCCGATTGGCGGCGGATCTTCCCGACGTGCCGGTGATCCCCATCGGTCTGTGGGGGACCGAGCGGGTGTGGCCCCGCAGCGCCAAGGTTCCGAACGTCCTCAACGTCACCAACCCGCCGACCGTGGAGATCAGGGTCGGCCGTCCCCTCGACGGGCTCGCCCGCTCGATCTCGGCGGCCTCCCTGCGTCGCGACACGGGTCGGATCATGTCGTCGATCATGGACCTGCTCCCCTCGGAGAGCCGTCAGCTCCGTGAGGTCAGCGAGGCCGAACTGCGGGCCACGATGCCCGACGGGCGCGCGCCCGATGCCGCTGCGGCTCCGGTCCCGTCGGATGGTCCCGCGCCGGACCGGACGACCCGGAAGCGGGCTGCGCCCGGGAAGGCGGTCTCGAAGCGGGCTGCGCCCGGGAAGGCGGTCTCGAAGCGGGCTGCGCCCGGGAAGGCGGTCTCGAAGCGGGCTGCCCGCAAGCCGTCGGCGTGAGGGCC
>JBIKWW010000011.1:0-19788 GCA_044356125.1 Acidimicrobiia bacterium | reverse complement strand
AGCGCGACCTGGAGCTGGTCGGGCTGCTGTGCCTGGACGATCCGCCCAAGGAGGGTGCCCGCGAGGCGATCGAGGAGCTGCGGACCATGGGGGTGCGGACGGTGATGATCACCGGCGACAACCGCCACGCCGCCGCCAACGCGGCCCATCAGGTCGGCCTCGACCCCGGCGACGCGCTGGTGGGGGCCGACGTGGCCCGCCTCGGCGACGACGACCTGCGCGTTGCCACCCGCCGAGCCCAGGTGTTCGCCGAGATCGATCCCCTCCAGAAGGAGCGGATCGTGGAGGCCCTGCGGGCCGACGGACACACCGTCGGGTTCCTCGGCGACGGCATCAACGACGCGCCCTCGCTGCGCAACGCCGACGTCGGCATCTCCGTCGACGACGCCGTCGACGTCGCCAAGCACGCGGCCTCGATCGTGCTGCTGCGCAAGGACCTCTCGGTGATCGCCGAGGGGATCCGCCAGGGGCGGCGCGTCTTCACCAACACGGTCACCTACGTCCGGGTGACGATCTCGGCCAACTTCGGGAACATCTGCTCCATGGCCGTCGCCGCGCTGCTGCTGCCCTTCCTCCCGCTGCTGCCCCGCCAGATCCTCCTGCTCAACGTCATGTCGGACCTCCCGGCCATGATGATCGCGGGCGACCGCGTCGACCCCGAGCGGACCGCCGACCCCCACGGCTGGGACCTGCGCGACCTGCGCCGGTTCATGGTCGTGTTCGGGGCGGTCAGCTCACTGGTCGACCTCACCTGCTTCGCCGTGCTGCGCCTCTGGCTGCACGCCACGCCGGAGCGCTTCCGCACCACCTGGTTCGTCACGTCCGTCTTCACCGAGCTGACGGCCATGCTGGTGCTGCGCACGAGGCGGCGGTTCTGGCGCAGCCGCCCCGGTCGGGGGCTGCTCATGGCGTCGATCGGCGTGCTCGCCCTCACCGTCACCCTGCCCTTCACCGGCCTGCGCTCGACGCTCGGCTTCACCCGGCCGGACGCCGCCGTGCTGATGACCATCGCCGTGCTCGGCTCGCTCTACGTCGTCGCCAACGAGGTCCTGAAGCCAATCGTGGACCGCCGTCCCGCGCCGGTCCCGCGCCCTGCCCGGTGAGGCCGGCGTCCGGACGGGACCGGCCACCGGTGTCCGGCGGGGGTTGGACGTTCAGACGAGTGCCTCCAGGGGCGGGCAGGAGCACACCACGTGGCGGTCGCCGTAGGCGCCGTCGATGCGTGACACCGGCGGCCAGTACTTGTCGGGATCGCGGTGCCCCGTCGGATAGGCCGCCACCAGTCGGCTGTAGGGGCGAGGCCAGTCGTCGACGAGCACCTCGGCGGCCGTGTGGGGGGCGTGGACCAGGGGGTTGTCCTCGGCCGGCCACCGCCCGGTGGCGACGCGCTCGATCTCGGCGCGGATCGTCAGCATGGCCTCGCAGAACCGTTCGATCTCGGCCAGCGACTCGCTCTCGGTGGGCTCGACCATGAGCGTCCCGGCGACCGGGAAGCTCATCGTGGGGGCATGGAAGCCGAAGTCGATGAGTCGCTTGGCGACGTCGTCGACGGTGATGCCGGTGGCCTCGGTGATCGGACGCAGGTCGAGGATGCACTCGTGGGCGACGAGCCCGTCGCGCCCGGTGTAGAGGATCGGATACGCCCCACCCAGGCGGCGGGCGATGTGGTTGGCCGAGAGGATGGCGTGGGCGGTCGCGTCGAGCAGGCCGTCGGGCCCCATCAGGCGGATGTAGGCCCACGAGATGGTCAGGATCCCGGCCGATCCCCACGGGGCGGCCGAGACCGGACCGGTCCCGGTGGTGCCGGCGGCCTCGGGCACCAGCCCGGGAACCCCGGGGTGGCCGGGGAGGAACGGTGCGAGGTGGCCGCGCACGCACACCGGGCCGACGCCGGGGCCTCCGCCGCCGTGGGGGATGCAGAAGGTCTTGTGGAGGTTGAGGTGGCTGACGTCGGCGCCGAAGCGGCCCGGCTTGGCGGTGCCGACGAGGGCGTTGAGGTTGGCGCCGTCGAGGTACACCTGGCCGCCGGCATCGTGCACGAGTGCACAGATCTCACCGATGCGCTCCTCGAACACACCGTGCGTCGACGGGTACGTGACCATCAGCGCGCTGATCATCGCGTCGTGGGTGGCGAGCTTGGCGCGCAGGTCGTCGACGTCGACGTTGCCGTCGTCGTCGCAGGCGACGGGGACCACCCGCATCCCGGCCATGACCGCCGACGCGGCGTTGGTGCCGTGTGCCGAGGTCGGTACCAGGCAGACGTCGCGTCGGCCCTCACCCCGGGAGCGGTGCCAGTTGCGGATGGCCAGCAGGCCGGCCAGCTCGCCCTGGGAACCGGCGTTCGGCTGGAGCGAGACCCGGTCGTAGCCGGTGATCTCCACGAGCCACTCCTCGAGCTGGGCGATGAGCACCCGGGATCCCTCGGTCTGGTCGAGCGGGGCGAACGGGTGGAGCTCGGCGAACCCGGGCCACGTCACCGGCACCATCTCGGTGGTGGCGTTCAGCTTCATGGTGCAGCTGCCCAGGGGGATCATGGTGCGGTCGAGGGCCAGGTCCCGGTCGGAGAGGCGCCGGAGCTCGCGCAGCATGTCGGTCTCCGACATCCGCCGGTGGAACACCTCGTGGCGCAGGGGCGGGTCGCTGCGGCGGAGCGCACCGATCGGCGACGGGCCGGGGCCGGCCGGGGCCGCCCCGAAGGCGGCCAGCACGGCGTCGACGTGGGCGTCGGTGGTCACCTCGTCGCAGGCGACGCCGACCCTGCACGCGTCCACCCGGCGCAGGTTGATGCCCGACCCGAGGGCGGCGGCCACGACCCGGTCGGCGGCGGCCGCGTCGGGCAGCTCGGCGGTGACGGTGTCGAACCACGTCTCGTGGACGAGCGCCACCCCGGCGGAGCGCAGGGCGTGGGCCAGCCGGGAGGCGTGGGCGTGGACGCGTTCGGCGATGGCGGTCAGCCCGTCGGCGCCGTGCCAGCAGGCGTAGAGGGCACTGGTGACGGCGAGCAGGACCTGGGCGGTGCAGACGTTGCTGGTGGCCTTCTCCCGCCTGATGTGCTGCTCCCTGGTCTGCAGCGCCAGGCGGTACGCGGTGCGGCCCCTCGTGTCGACCGAGACCCCGACGAGCCGGCCCGGCAGTGAGCGCTTCAGGGCGTCGCGCACGGCGACGAACCCGGCGTGGGGGCCGCCCAGGAACATCGGCACCCCGAAGCGCTGCGCCGAACCGACGACGACGTCCGCTCCCCACGAGCCCGGGCCGTCGAGCAGCACGCAGGCCAGCAGATCCGTATGTACACATACGAGTGCCCCCGATGCCCGGGCGGCCGCGACGGTGGCCTCGTGACGGCTGACCGCTCCGGTGGTCGCCACGTGGGCGAGCAGCACGCCGAACGCGTCGCCGAGGGCCTCCGGGCCGGGATCGGCGACGACGATCTCGACACCGATCGGCTCGGCCCGGGTCCGAACCACGGCGATCACCTGCGGGTGCAGGCGGGCGTCGACGAGGAACCGGGTCGACGACGAACGCGACACGTGCCGGGCCAGCGCCATCGCCTCGGCTGCCGCGGTCGCGTCGTCGAGCAGCGACGCCCCGGCCAGGTCCATGCCCGTCAGCTCGCTCACCATCGTCTGGAACCGCAGCAGCACCTCGAGGCGGCCCTGGCTGATCTCGGGCTGGTACGGGGTGTAGGCGGTGTACCAGGCCGGGTTCTCGAGCACGTTGCGCCGGATCACCTCGGGCGTCCGGGTGGCGTGGTACCCCTGGCCGATCATCGAGACGAGCACGCGGTTGCGGTCGGCCAGGGCACGCAGCTCGTCGAGGACCTCGTGCTCGGGGGCGGCCTCGGGGAGGAGCAGCCGTTCCCGCCACCGGATCGCGTCGGGGACCACGGTGTCGAGCAGCGCGTCCGTCGAGGGCAGCCCCAGGCCGGCGAGCATGGCGTCACGGTCGGCGGGCGACGGGCCGATGTGTCGGTCGGCGAAGCGGTCGGTCATGGGATCCTCCGGATGGACGCGGCGGGTTCGGCACCCCCACTGTCGGTGACCTGAGAGATTCCCGCAGCCGAGGCGGCGGCCCCTTCGGTGGAGCCCACCTGGCTGGTGGGCCCGCTCTCCAGTGCTGTCTGACGCACCGTTCCGTTCGCCTGAGAGGTTCCGGGGCGGTTGCTCCTTCGGCGCCGGACCCGTTGGCTTCGGGCCGGGCTCTCACGGTGCGCGTGAGCGACGGCCCGACGTTACCCCGCGACCCCGTCCCCCGGCGACCGGACCCGTGAGACCGGGCGGAGTTCCGCCCTCAGCCCGCGGCGGTGACGATCGGCGTCAGGCGGCGGTCCGTGTGCCCGTCCGTGTGCCCGTCCGTGTGCCCGCTCGCGAACCGGGCCGCCGAGGTTCCCGCCACCCGTCCGAAGACGGTGATGTTGGCGTAGGAGTTGCCGCTCCCGACGTAGTGCGACCCCACCACGCCGCCCGTGCACTCGCCCGCCGCGAACAGCCCCGGCACGGGCATGCTGGTCTCGTCGAGCACCTCGGCCCGGCGGGTGATGCGCAGCCCGAAGGCGGTGAAGCAGACGGTGGAGGGCCGGATCTCGGCACCGTAGAAGGGACCCTCGGTGACCGGTTCGAGCATCGAGGGGTCCTTGGCGAACTCGTCGTCCTCGCCCACCTCGACGGCCCGGTTGTAGCGGGCGATCGTGCCCGCCAGACGCTGCGGGTCGAGGCCGCATCGGCGGGCGACCTCCTCGATGCTGTCGGCCTCCACGACCCGACCCTCCCGGACCATCTGATCCACGATGTCGACGACCCAGTGCGGGCTCTGGTGCTTGCGTGAGCTGGGGATCGTCTGCTTGTAGCGGGCCCGGCCGGTGGACGAGGCGGCCTCGATCGTCGCCCGGTCGAACACGGCCCAGCACCGGTCGCCCTGCTGGCGGATGAGCCAGTCCATCATCCCGTAGGGAGCGGTCTCGTCGGCGAAGCGGTAGCCGTCGGCGTTGACGAGCACGAGCCATCCCGGCAGGTACGCCTCGTAGATCTTGGCGAACCCGGCGTGCAGGAGCCGCAGGCCGCGGTCGTGGCCGACCGTCTGCGCGCGTACGGCTCGCGTGAAGTCGAGGGCATCGCCTCGCGCTCCCGGGGCTCCGATGTACCAGGCGTTCCCGGTGGCGGCCGCCGAGGGGTAGTGCTCGGCGAGCTTGGCCGGGTCGTTCCCGAAGCCACCCGAAGCGATGACGACGGCGCCGGCCGTGATCTCGTCGTCGCCCACGGCGGCGCCGGTGACCCGGCCGGAGGCGTCCACCAGCAGCCGGTCGATGCGCCGACCCAGGGCGAAGTCGACGTCGCGCTCACGACAGGCCCGGTGGAGCACCTCGATCATCCCCTTGCCGTGGTCGGTGGGGACGTGCACCCGGGGGACCCGCTCGTCGCCGCCGAAGACGAGCCGGGAGTGGTACTCGACCCCGAGGTCGCCCAACCACTCGACGGTGGGCCCGGCCAGCTCGCAGAAGCGCTTGACCACGGCGGCGTCGACGTTCCACCGGTTGAGCGTCAGGTAGTCGTGGTAGAGGCTGTCGGCGTCGTCCTCGATGCCGATGGCCCGCTGGTACCTCGTGCCGGCCCCCATGATGAGCCCGCCCGAGAGCCGCGACGATCCGCCGACCACGCCCTCGGACTCGGCCACCAGCACCCGTCCGCCGCCCGTCGCCTCCAATTCGGCACTCGCCTCCAGTGCGGCACTGAGCCCGGCGGCACCGGAACCGATCACCAGGACGTCGACATCGGGAGCACCCATCGGCTCAGCGTGGCACCGACCGGCAGCGCCGAGCCAATGCCCAGGTCGGCCCGGCGCGCCGTACGGTGCCCGGTGACGGGCGTCTACCGTCTCGGGTCGCGTGAAGCCTCCGCAGCTCGTCATCGTCGGGGCGACCGCCACGGGCAAGTCCGCGGTGGCCCTCGCCGCCGCCCGGCTCCTGGGGGCCGAGATCGTGTGCGTCGACGCCATGACCGTGTACCGGGGCATGGACATCGGCACGGCCAAGGCGGGCGCGACGGAGCGGGCGGAGATCCCCCACCACCTGCTCGACCTCTTCGAGCCGACGGAGGAGTCGAGCCTGGCCCGCTTCGTCGAACAGGGCCGGTCCGTGCTCGCCGATCTGGAGCGGCGCGGCGTGCCGGCCGTGCTCGTCGGCGGGACCGGCCTCTACGTGGACGCCCTCGTCGACGACCTCGAGCTCCCCGGCCGGTGGCCCGGGATCCGGGCCCGGTTGGAGGCCGAGCTGGCCGACGGGAGCTCCTCCCCGGAGCAACTGCACGCCCGCCTCGCCGCCCTCGACCCCCTCGCCGCCTCGCGCATCGAGCCGGGCAACGCCCGCCGTTCGGTCCGGGCGCTCGAGGTGTGCCTCGGATCGGGTCGGCCGTTCTCCTCCTTCGGACCGGGTCTGCAGGCGGCCCGGGAACGGTCCGGCGGCGACCGCTCCGGCAGTGCGCACGCCGGCGGTGGGGACGGCGGCGGTGGGGACGGCGGCGGTGGGGTCGGCCGGGCCATGGTCGGGATCCGGCGGTCACGGGCGTCCCTGGCGGCCCGGATCCGGGCCCGCTACGAGGCCCAGCTGGCCGCCGGGTTCGTGGAGGAGGCGGCCGGGCTGCTCGCCCGTCACGGTGACGCCCTGTCCCGCACGGCCTGCCAGGCCCTCGGCTACCGCGAGATCTGGGACGCGCTGGAGCACGGCACACCGATCGCCGACGCCGTCGAGACGGCGATCACCCGCACCTTCGCCTTCGCCAAGCGCCAGGAGCGCTGGTTCCGGCGCGACCCCCGCATCACGTGGCTCGACGCCGACGCGCTCGACCGTTCCGACGGCCCTGACGCGGACGCCCCTGACGCGGACGCCCCTGACGCCGTCGCCGAACTCGCCCGCCGGAGCCTCGAGCGTCTGGGACACTGGGAACGATGACCGAAGCCGAGCACGAGCCGGCCTGGGTGCTCCACCTGAGCAAGCACCACGGCCTGGGCAACGACTTCCTGGTGCTGGACGACACCGGCGGCTCCCTCGCGCCCACCCTCGCCGAGGGCGCCGCCCTGGCCCGCGCCGTGTGCGCCCGGCACACGGGGGTGGGGGCCGACGGGTTGCTGATCGCCCTGCCGCCACCGGTCGACGGGTCGGCCGACGTCACCATGCGCCTCCACAACGCCGATGGCTCCGTGGCCGAGATGAGCGGCAACGGGATCCGCTGCTTCGTCCAGGGGCTCGTGCTGAGCGGCACGCTCGCCGACGGCGAGGTCCGGGTCATGACGGGCGGCGGCCTGCGGACGGTCGCCATCGAGACCGTCGACGGGCAGCACGCCCGCATCGAGGTCGACATGGGCCTCGTGCGGATCGGGTCGGTCCCGCTCCTCGGTGACGCCGCAACCATCAGCGCGCTGACGGTCGATGTCGGGAACCCCCACGTGGTGCTGAGGGCGGCCGACGTCGACGAGCCGGTCCACGTCGCCGGCCCCCGCCTGGAGGCCCCGTACCTGGACGGCCCCACGCACGGGATCAACGTCGAGCTGATCGCGCCGACCGAGGGTGGGGGAGGGATCGACATGGTGGTGTGGGAACGTGGTGTCGGGGTCACCCAGGCCTGTGGGACCGGAGCCTGCGCGGCGGCGGTGGTCGCCCGCCGCTGGGGGATGGCGGGCGACCGGGTGGCGGTCCACCAGCCCGGAGGTTCGGCCGTGGTGGTGCTCGGCGGATCGGCCACCGACGACGCCGTGGCCGTGCGGCTCATCGGCCCGAGCGTGCACATCGCCGACGTGGAGGTGACCTGGCACCGTGGCTGACGCCAACCGCCGCCGATCACAGCTCATCGACCGGTCCCAGCGGGAGCGGATCGTGCTCGTGGGTGTGGCCGTGCCGCCGCGCACCGTCGAGGACGCCGAGGCCGGACTCGACGAGCTGTCCGCGCTCGTCGACACGGCCGGCGCCACCGAGTCGGCCCGGGTCATCCAGAAGCGCGACGAGCCCGACACGACCTTCTACGTCGGCAAGGGCAAGGCCCAGGAGCTGCGCGAGGTCAGCGAGACGGTCGATGCCGACACCGTCGTGTTCGACACCGAGCTGTCGCCGGCCCAGTCGCGCAACCTGGAGAAGCTGCTCGGCCGCACGGCCATCGACCGCACCGCCGTCATCCTCGACATCTTCGCCCAGAACGCCCGCAGCGCGGCCGGCAAGGCGCAGGTCGAACTGGCCCAGCTCCGGTACTGGCTGCCCCGCCTGAAGGGCAAGGGCGACGCGCTGAGCCAGCAGGCCGGTGCCGCCGGCGGTGGTCTCGGCGCCCGACGCGGTCCCGGCGAGACCAAGCTCGAGGTGGACCGGCGCCGGGTCCGCGAGCGCATCGCCCGCCTGGAGCAGCAGCTCCGCGACCACGACAAGGTGCGCAAGGTCCAGCGCAAGGGCCGCCGGCGCAACCGGCAGGCGGCGGTCACCCTCGTCGGCTACACCAACGCCGGCAAGAGCACGCTGCTCAACCAGCTCACCCAGGCCGGGGTCCTCGTGGAGACCCGGCTGTTCTCGACGCTGGACCCCACCACCCGCCGCCTCGACCTCCCCGGTGGCGAGGTCGTGCTCCTCTCCGACACCGTCGGCTTCGTCCGCGACCTGCCCCACACGCTCGTCGAGGCGTTCAAGTCCACCCTCGACGAGGTGGCGGAGTCCGATCTGCTCGTGCACGTCGTCGACGCCTCGGCGCCCGACCCGGAGGGCAACATCACCGCCGTGCACACGGTGCTGGCCGAGATCGGGGCCGACGCCGTGCCCCAGATCCTGGTCTTCAACAAAGCCGATGTGGCCTGGCCGGAGCGGGTGCAGTGGCTCCTCGACCGCTACCGGCCGTCGGTGGCGGTGAGTGCCGTCACCGGCGCGGGGATCGAGGGGTTCCTCGAACTGCTCGGCGAGCAGGTGCGGGCGCTCACGGTCGTGACCGAGCTGCTCGTCCCCTACGAGCGCGGCGACGTGCTCGCCGCCCTGCACCGCGAAGGCGAGGTGCTGGTGGAGGTCCACGAGGAGCGCGGGACGCGGATCCAGGCCCGCCTCGACGAGGCCGCCCGCGGGCGCTGGTCGCAGTTCGTGGTGGAGCCCGCGGGGACCTGACGCCCCCTTCGTCGGCTCCCGCCCCCCTTCGTCGGCTCCTGCTCCGGGTCGTCGGCTCCTGCTCCGGGTCGTCGGCTCCTGCTACCGGGCGATGGCGGCGCCGTCGGGCCAGGCCTCCGGCGGCAGCGACCCGTCGTCGGCGACCCGCCGGGCCGCATGCGCCATCCAGTCGCCCGATGCGATGACGGGGCCCAGCTCGAAGTGGGCGGCATTGCACTCGTAGATCCAGGCCCGCCGGACCCCGGTGTCGTCCCCGGCCGAGCCCCCCGACCCGCCTCCCGACCCGCCTTCCGACCCGCCTCCCGACCCGGTTCCAGGGCGGAGCCGCACCTCGCACCCGACCCGGCGGTAGTAGCTCCCCTCGGGGTCGTCGGGCCGGAACCGCTCGATGTCGTCGAGGCGGGCGAGCTGGGCGTCGTCCACCTCGTAGAGCTCCACGACGACCCGGCCCGCTCCCGTCACGAACCCCGGGTAGGCACCGAAGTCGTGCAGCACCCCTTCGACCGTACCGACACCGACGGGTTCGACCCCCGGGAACAGCACCGGGATGGCGCGCACCCCGCCCCGGCGCAGCGTGCCGTACACGGCGACGGGGAGCGGCCCGGGCCCCGGGTCGACGGCCGACCCGGTCACGGCCCGGGGGGCGCCACGACGTGACGGGCGAGGGCGCCCTGCACGTCGAGCAGCTCGGACTGCAGGCCGCGCACCGCCGAGTCGACGAGCTCGGCGTCGGCCTCGCGGGCCCGCATCCGGGCCGCCAGCTCGTCGAGCAGGGGCAGGATCCGTTGCTGGGTCTGCTGGATGTCGGCCAGCTGCTGCTGCAGCCCGCTGACCTGACGGCGCAGCTCGGCCAGCGCCCCGTCGTGCTCGGCCGACACCGCCTGCACGTGGGCGGCGACGTCGGTGATGGCCCGCTCCAGCGGGCCGCTGCGACGGTCCAGCTCGCTGGCGATGACACGGACCACCGCCTTCTGCACGGTGTCCTTCCCGGAACTGGCGGTCACACGATCCTCCTGGTGGTGATCGGCCGCGACGGCGACCGGCGGGCGCGCAGGGCGCGCAGGCGCGAGATGACCATCCTGGCCCCGGCGTCGGGCGGCTCGGCCGCCGCCAGCGCCGCCGCCGCCCCGGCGGCCCGGGCCCGGGCGGCGACCGGATCGTCGGCGATCTCGGACATCGCCGCGGCCGCCGCCCCCAGGTCGGGGTCGCCCCACCGGGCGCCGAACCCGCCGTACACGGGCACGTCGGCGGGCACCTCGACGAGCTCGGCCGGCACCGGCCAGGTGGTCGCCGGGTCCATCAGGTCGGCGCTCCCGGACCAGGCGGTCGCCACCACGGGGGTGCCGCGGGCGATCGCCTCGGCGATCGTCAGGCCGTAGCCCTCGCTGCGGTGCAGCGACACGTAGGCGTCGGCGCGGACCACGAGGGCGTCGAGCAGCGGGCCGTCGAGGGTGTCCTCCACGAGCACGATGTCATCGCGGTCCCGGGTGCACCAGCGCAGGTGGTCCCGGCCGGTCGGGTCGAGCCCGGCGCTGATGGACTTCAGCACGAGCAGCGGCCCGTGTGCCGTCGGCCGGGGGAAGGCCCGGCGGAACGCCTCCACGGCGCCCCACGGGTTCTTGCGCTCGGCGACGCTGCGGTGGTCGAAGGAGAACAGGAAGCAGGTCCGCCCGGCGGGCACGCCCAGCTCGGCGGCCACCCGCGAGCGCGCCGCCGCCCGCTCGTCCCCGCCGGCCAGGCAGGGCACGACCGGCCAGGGCAGGCGGTGCACCTCGACACCGGTCCCGTCGAGGGCGTCGGCGAGGACGTCGCGGCAGAAGGTGCTGGCCGTCCAGACCTCGTCGACGGCGGCGATGCCCGCCCGGAACCGCTCCGCCGGGAACCGGTCCACCTCCCAGAACCACACGCCGACGCGGTGCACCGGCTCACCCCGTCGGCGTGGGGCGTCCAGGTCGAGGCGCCCGACCACCCCGGCGATGGCGTCGGCGTTGGCGACGACCACCTGGACGTCGTGCAGGAGACCGACCGGCCCGTCCCAGCCGGGATCGTGGGCCTGGCGCTGGGTGGCGCCGTCGTCGACGACGAGCGACACCGGTGTGCGGGCCTGGCGGACGGTCTCGAGGGTGCGGCGCGCCGCCTCGCCCATGCCGAACTCGGCGCGCACCAGGCCCACGACGGTGAGGCCGGGCGTGACGGGCGTTCCCTCCGGGGTTGCCACCGTCGCCGCCCCGGAGGGCATCAGGATCCCGAGCAGACGGGGAGGGTGGCCCTCGGCCGTTCCATGGTGGCGGGCCCAGGCGATGAGCGCGCCGTCGTCGACGGCCCGGAGGTCCGGCCGGTCGTCGGCCAGGGCCCGCAGGTACACGGTGACCGCGCTGCCGGGCGAGGACGGTGCCGCCCAGGCGGTCACCGCGTCGATCAGTTCCCCGGGGGCGAACGGGTTGGGCGGTTCGGGCGTGCCGTGCCGCTCGGCGTGGTGCAGGGCGTCGCGGTACAGCCTCCGCATGACGGCGGTGACGGCCATCCCGTTGGGCAGCCGGTCGGGACCGTCCACGTCGGCGCTGGTCCCTGGTCCTGCCTCGCGCAGCAGCGCCCGGCTGCGGGCGTCGGCGGCGGCGGCGAGGTCGGGATGCTCGGAGCTCAGCGCCCGCGGCCACGGCCCCAGCGACGGCTCCAGGAGCCAGGGTCGGGCGGGATCGAATCCGGGCAGGCGGACCACCGGGGCGCCCGGTGACGACGGGTCGTCGGCGTTGGCGGACCACCGGGCCACGGGGCGGTCGAGGATCGCGACGACGCCCGGGAACAGGGCGGGGGCCCGGTCCAGCCAGGTGACGCCCAGGGGATCGAGGCGGTCGGGTTCGAGGAGCCGGTGACGGTCCAGGGCGGCGGCCCACCACCGCAGCCAGGCGTCCGCTCCGGGCCCGCTGCGCACGGCCAGCAGCCCCGGCTCGACGGCGCCCACGCCGAGCAGGACGACATCGTCGGGCATCCGGCCGTCGCGGGGCAGCGGTGACGTGCGGACCGGCGACAGCAGCACCTCGTGGACGTCACTCATCAGCGCGCTGATCAACGGCTCGAGCGACGAGACCACCACGGCGTCGTCGGGGAGGAGGACCACCACGCCGCCGGGCACCTCCGCCAGCGCGGCCTGCACCTGCCGGGGGCGCAGCAGGGTGACGAGGTCGTCGGCCGGATGCAGCAGGCGCAGCCGGTGGGCCTCCCGCCGGTCCCCACCCGGTCGACCCGGGGCCGACGCGACCTGCACCGGTGCCACCTCCACGGTGACGCCCCCGGGCCCCGGCGACCCGCCCGCGGCGCCCGCCCCGTCGGGCGGGCCGTCCACGACGGCCACCCGGACCGCCGCCGTCGCGCCGTCATGGCCCCATCCGGCCAGGGCGGCGGCGGCGGTGGATGCCGTGTGGCGGGCCTGGGAGCACCGGGCGCGGGTGGTGACGATGACGACACGGAGGGGGACGGGCCCCTCGCCCCGGGGCGGCCGTACGGTCGGTTCGCCCTCGGTCATGGGGCCCAGCGTAGGAGGCGGTCGCCCCCGGCTCCCGTCAGCGCTTGGCGGCGACCACCGGCGACGCCGAACGCGACGGGCTCCGGGTGGTCACCTTGGCAGGCCGGGCCTTCCCCGTGGCGGTGCCGGTCTTCGTCGACGCAGCGGTGCCGGTCTTCGTCGACGCAGCGGTGCCGGTCACCGGACGGCCGCCGCCGGCCGTGCTCATCGCCATGGTCGTCGGAGCGGCGGCCAGGACCTGGCTGTTGGGGCCGCCCACGGCGGGGCCGAACTGGTAGCTCGACACCCCCACGGGATCGCCCATCCGGACCGGCCCGCCGGAGTAGGTCCGGGCCTCCGCCCCTCCCCGCCGCATGGTCACGTGGATCCAGTAGGTGCCGCGGGTTCCCGCCGGGGGCCGCCACGTGACGGTCGCCCGGCCCGAGGAGAGGTCCACGCCGTCGGCGACGACCTGCCCGTCGAAGCCGATGCGGTCGCCGTCGGCGAAGACCGTCGCCGTGGTGCCCGGGGCGGGGTTGGCGTCGCGCAGCTGGATGTCGAAGCTCGACTCGGCGGCGTCGTCGCCGGCCAGCTTGACGTCATCGACCCGCCAGCGCCGCGGCCCGCGGTCCTCGTTGGGGTCGAAGCGCAGCATCTCGATGCGCTGGCCGGCCCATCCAATCTTGGGCGACGGATGACGGGGATCGACGGCCGCGGACGACGGGTTCGTCTTCAGGTCGATCGTGAACCGGTCCTCCCCCGGGAACGTGGTCACGTCCCGGGACACCTCGTTGTGGAGGCCGTCGGGGCGCAGCGGGGTCCCCGCGATCCGCCACATGAGCCGGGCGTTCATGCCGCCCCCGACCTTGTCCTCCAGGTTGAACGCGCCCTCGTAGGTCCACCGCACCGTGATCCGGTGGAACTGGTCCCCGAGGAAGGCCTGGGGGACCCGCAGGGTGACGGCCGGGTCGTTGGTGACCGGACCGGAGTTGGTGGCGACCAGCTGGCCGTTCTCGATGCCGCCGACGGCGTTGTCGAGGCGGAGGAGGTCGTCGGCCGTCGTGAAGTCCCACGGCTTGCCGCGCACCAGCGTCGAGTAGTCCGCGCCGCCGGTCACGTCGGGGTCGTCGATCACCGGGACGGGCCCGTTCCACTCGTCCACCGGTCCGGTGCCTCCGGTCAGGCGGATCCAGTCGACGTCGATCTGGGTCGGGCCGTAGGGGGAGAACAGGATCCGCAGCGAGATCGGGGCGGACCCGGCCCACGGGACGGCTCCTCCCGTCCCGTCGGCGGCCAGCGGCACGTCGTAGACCCGTGTCCCCTCCTCCAGGGTGACCGCCCGGCCGCCCTCGCAGGAGGCGTTCTGGGCCACGCACGTGTACCAGCGCAGCCCCGCCGGCGTGTAGCGCGACGCCGTCACCTTCATCACCAGGCGGGTGTAGCGGCCCGTGTCGATGGGCCGGAGGGCGCCGTCGCGGTTCACCGGCTGGGTGTCGGGATAGCCGCCCCACAGCGGGTGGAAGTAGGCGGGCCCGTTGATGTCGAAGCGCAGCTGACCGCCGGAGATCCGGCTGTTCAGGATCCCGACGCTCGTCTGGCCCTCGACGATGCGCTGGTCGTCGGCGTTGGCGTAGTCCCACGGATCCCCGAGGGACTCCACGGCGTAGTCGGCTCCCGACCCGGCCACGGCGGCGGCCCGGGGGAGCGGACCGGCGCCACCGCCCAGGACGACGGCGACGAGGGCGGCGGCGACGAAGGGGGCGGTCAGCCGGGCGCGCCGCAGCGGGGCGTCGGGGCCGCAGGATTCGTCGTGGGCACGTCGCATGGGTTCCTGTCCGGGGTCCTGGGATCCCGGTGAGGGTCCCCCGTTACGGCAGCGGCCGACGTGGCAACGTCTGACCGCTGAGCGTGGTTGTTTCAACAACGTTCGGCGCGAGCAGCTCCGGACTTGAGGTTCGATCGACGCCCGGAGCGTCCATCATGCCCCGGACCGGCCGAATCGGGAACCCGGCAGGCACCCGGCAGGCACCCGGCCGGCAACCGGCCGGCACCCGGCCGGCACCCGGCTGGCACCCGGCTGGCGCGGTCCGGCGCCATCGGCTGGGTAGCGTTCGGAAGATGGCCGGGACCACGACGAGCAGCGGCGGGGCCGGTCCGGACGGGCCCGGCGGGCTCCCCTCGGTCACGCTGGCGCTGGTCAACTACAACGGCCGCGCCCATCTCGGCCCCTGCCTCGACGCCATCGCCGCCCTCGACTACCCGCGCGACCTGCTCGAGGTCGTCTGCGTCGACAACGCCTCCACCGACGGCAGCCGGGAGCTCCTGGCGTCGCGGTACCCGTGGGTCAAGGTCCTGGCCCAGGACACCAACCTGGGCTTCTCGCCCGCCGTCAACCTGGCCGCCGAGCTGGGGACGGGCACCCTGCTGGCCCTGGTCAACAACGACATGCGCGTCGAGCCGGGCTGGCTGCGGGCGCTGGTGGCCGGCTTCGACCGGGCCTCCGGCCACGTGTGCGTGGCCGGCACCATCCTCAACTGGGAGGGCACGCGCCTCGACTTCGGTGACGCCGCCGTCAACTTCCACGGCTTCGGGGCCCAGCCCGGCCACGATCTGCCCATCGCCGAGGCCCGCATCGTCGACGGCGCCGAGCTGCCCTTCGCCTGCGGTGGGGCGATGCTCATCGACCGGCGGCTCTTCTGCGACCTGGGCGGGTTCGACCCCGGGTTCTTCGCCTACTTCGAGGACGTCGACCTGGGCTGGCGGCTGCAGGTGTGCGGCTACCGCACCCGGCTCGCCGCCGGGGCCCGCAGCTACCACCGCCACCACGGCACGAGCTCCCGCTTCCGCATGCACGAGCGGATCCTCCTGCTCGAGCGCAACGCCCTGCGGATGCTCATCAAGAACCTCGACGACGAGCACCTGCCCCGACTGCTCGCCGCCGCCCTGCTCCTCGCGCCCGTCCGGGCCGACCACGACGCCCGCTCGGACCGCCGCGCCTTCGACGTCGGACAGGGGGCCGACGAGCTCCACACCGTCCACCGGCTGGCGACCGCCCGCATGCACGCCGTCGCCGACGTCGTCGCCGACCTCCCCGGGCTGCTCGCCCTCCGCCGGTCCGTCCAGTCCCGGCGCCAGGTGCCCGACCGGGCCGTGCTCGCCACCTTCGGTGACCCGTTCCGGCCCCTGGGCAACGACTCGCCGCCCTACGTCGAGGCCATGGGCCGCGTCGCCGAGCTGCTGCGCATCGGGGAGCTCTTCACCGACCTGCCGGTGACCCGGCTGGTCGTCGTGTCGGCCTCCGACGTGATCGGCCCGCGCATGGCCGGCACCGCCATCCGCGCCTGGGAGATCGCCTGCGCCCTCGGGCAGCACGTCCAGGTCACGCTCGCCTCGCCCGTCCCCGTGGGGCGGACGCACCCCGCCGTCGACGTCTGCCACTTCACCCACGAGGACCAGCTCCGGGCGCTCGTCGAGGGGGCCGACGCCGTCGTGATCTTCGGCTTCGACCTCGTGCGCTACCCCTTCCTGGCGACCACCCGTGCGCTGACGATCGTCGACCTCTACGACCCCTGGATCTTCGGCAGCCTCGAGCAGTACGACACCATGACCCTGGCCGAGGCCGAGCGCCAGAAGCGCCACGAGATCGACACGCTCAACGCCCTCGTCGACTGCGGTGACCTGTTCATCTGCGCGTCCGAGCGCCAGCGCGACTTCTGGACCGGCATGCTGGCCAGCCGCGGCCGACTCGACAAGACCGCCCACGAGCAGCACCCCACGCTGCGCTCCCTCATCGACGTCGTGCCCTTCGGTGTGCCCGACGAGCCCCCCTCGCCGGGCCCCGCACCGGTGCTGACCGGAGGCGGCTTCCCCGGACTCGGGCCCGACAGCAAGGTCGTCCTGTGGGGAGGCGGGACGTGGGACTGGTTCGACCCCATCGGGACCCTCGACGCCTTCCTGCAGGTCCAGCGCCGCGTCCCCGAGGCCCGGCTGTTCTTCATGGGCCTCGAGCTCGAGGGACGCGGCGTGCCGGAGATGTCGACCACTCGTCGGCTGGTGGCCCGCATCCGTGACGAGCGTCTGGTCGAGCGGGGCCTGGTGGCCGTCGGTCCCTGGGTGCCCTACGACGAACGGGGCCGCTTCCTGCTCGAGGCACGCGTCGGCGTCGTGGCGGCCAAGGATCTCGCCGAGTCGCGGCTGGCCTTCCGCACCCGCATGCTCGACCACTTCTGGGCAGGGCTGCCCACGCTGGCCACCTCGGGCGACGTGCTGGCCGATCTGGTCGACGGACGCGGCGCCGGGCTGGTGGTCGCCCCCAACGACGTCGACGCGCTGGCGGCGGCGATGGAGCGTCTGCTCACCGACGACGCGCTGTGGGCGTCGGCCTCGGCCTCGGCCCGGGAACTGGCCGAGGCCTTCCGCTGGTCGAAGGTGGTCGAACCGGTGACCGCGATGCTCCTGAACCCCGGACCGTGGCGGGCGGCGCGGGCGGCCCGGCTGGGGGCCCGGGCGGTGGGATCGCCGCTGTCCCCTGGCCACCCGGCGGGCGTGACGCCACCCCCCTCGGCGGCCGTGCTGGCCGAGCGTGACGCGCTGCGGGCCGAGGTCGACCGCCTGACCCGGCGTCTCGGGGCCCTCGAGGGCCCGACGGCCGGGGCCCCCGTCGATGCCCCCGACCCTGGTGGCCCTCCTGGCGCCGGTGGCCCACCTGGCCCCGGTAGCCATCCTGGCCCCGGTAGCCATCCTGGCCCCGGTAGCCATCCTGGCCCCGGTAGCCCCGGTGGCCCCGGGGTGGCCGTGCCTCCTGACGCCGGGGTCGCCGTCCCTGGTCCGGCGGGTTCCGCCCGGGCCGGCGCTCCCCCCGGTGGTTCGGGAGCCGTCCGGGGGCTGCTGCGCCGGGTGCTCGGCGGGTCACGTTGAGCACGGTCCGAGAACTGGTCGACTCCCGGGAGCTGTTGCGCAACCTCACGCTGCGGGAGCTGCGGTCGAAGTACAAGCGGTCGGCGCTCGGTTGGGCGTGGAGCCTGCTCAACCCCGTCTCCACCGTCGCCATCTACGGCGTCGTGTTCGGGGCCCTGCTCAAGATCGAGGCCCCCGCCGGCGACCCGAGCGGACTGCACAACTTCACGCTCTACCTCACCTGCGCGCTGCTGCCCTGGAACTTCCTGGCCACCTCGATCGGGGCCGCCACCGGCTCCCTGGTGGGCAACGCCAACCTGCTGAAGAAGGTGTACTTCCCGCGCGAGTACCTCGTCGTCTCGACCGTGCTGGCCTGGCTCATCTCCTTCCTCATCGAGATGGCCGTGCTGTGCGTGGCGTTCCTGTTCTTCGGGCACGTGGTCATCCAGTGGATCCCCGTCGTGCTCGCCATCGCCGTCGTGCAGACGCTGCTCGTGACGGGGTATGCGCTGATGCTCAGCGCGCTGAACGTCTACTTCCGCGACGTGCAGCACCTCATCGGCATCTTCCTGCAGATCTGGTTCTACCTGACGCCCATCGTCTACGCGATGGCCCGCTACATCCCGGAACGGCGCCGGTTCCTGGGTCTCGATCTGCCGGTGCGCCGCATCTACGAGACCAACCCCATGGTCCACGTCGTCACCGCCTACCGCAACGTGCTCTACGACGGCCGCCTCCCCGGCTGGCAGTCGATGACGTACCTGCTCGTCGTGTCCGTCGTCGTGCTCGCCATCGGATGGGCCGTGTTCCTCCGCCTCGACCGACGGCTCGTCGAGGAGCTCTGAACGACACCCGATCGCGGCGGGGATGCGACGATCGCGCCGGTGTGCCGGGCTAGGGTGACCGGCCGTCGGCCATCTCCCGACCTGATCCCGTTCCCGGCCCGCAGGCCGCGTCCACCGGGGCGGGTACGGCCCGGGTCCGGCGTCGAACGGTGTCGGCCACGGCACCACGCCCAGGAGGTACGTCATGGCAGATCAGCACGCAGCAGCGGCGCGACCCGACGCCCACCGGAAGGCTCCCCGTCGGCTCGTCGCCGGTGCCGCCGTGCTCGTCGCCGCCCTGAACGCCCCTGGTCCGGCCGGTGCCGCGGCGTCCTCGGCGACCAAGGCCACCACGAAGCCGGCGACCGGATCGGCCACCAAGTCGGCCGCGCCGAGCGGGGCCCGCAAGCTGCTGGCGCCCAACGCCACCGGGATCAATCCGGCCGTGCCCTTCAGCGCCACCCCGCCCTCCGACGTCGCCGGGCTGCCCTCGGCGGCCGACGCCGTGAGCGCCTGGTCGGCCCTGGCCCCCGGTGGCGGGAAGGTCCTCGTCATGGCCTTCATCGGATCCGACGCCCGGGCCGGTGAGCGGGTGGAGCGGTCCCGGGCCGACGCCATCCACGTCTTCAGCTACAACGTCGAGAAGGGCCGTGGCGTGATGTTCGCCTTCCCCCGCGACACCTTCGTGCGGATCCCCGGCCGCACCCGCGTGGAGAAGATCAACGCCGCCCTGTCGACCGGCGGCCCCGACGTGCTCATGGCCACGATCCGCCAGATCACCGGCATCCAGGTCCAGCGCTACGTCATCACCGGCTTCGAGGGCGTCCGCAACATGGTCGACCAGCTCCAGGGCCTGACGGTGAACGTCGATCCGGCCATGGCCGACACGGCCTCGGGGGCCTTCTTCCAGAAGGGATGGTTCAGAATGAACGGCGACGCCGCCCTGAGCTTCGCCCGGGCCCGCAAGAGCCTGAAGAACGGCGACCTCGACCGCGTGTTCAACCAGTACCGGCTGATGTTCTACTCGGGCATGAAGCTGCGCACCGAGACCAGCACGATCAAGGACCTGATCTCGTGGGTTCAGGTGGGCCGCTCCAACACCGTGTCCAACATCCGGCCCGAGGAGTGGCTGTACTTCGCCCAGATCGCCCGGGACTTCGATCCGGAGAAGCAGCTCGACTTCGTCCGGGTCCCCGGGAAGGTCAAGGGCGACGGCTACGAGATCGGGGCCGAGGCCCAGGCGTTCTTCACCGACATCCGGACCGACGGCTACCGCGGCAAGTGACCCGTGTCGGTACCCGGCGCTGGTGACGCCTCGGGCGGGTCCGGTGCCGCGGCGCGACCCAGCCTGTCGCCCGGTGCCGTGTCGCCCGGTGCCGTGTCGCCCGGTGCCGTGTCGCCCGGTGCCGTGTCGCCCGGTGCCGTGTCGCCCGGTGCCGTGTCGCCCG
>JBIKWW010000227.1:0-6084 GCA_044356125.1 Acidimicrobiia bacterium | reverse complement strand
CGGTGGTGTCGCCCATGAACCTCCAGGAAGCCGCCGACGCCCTCGGCGTCCACTACCAGACGCTCTACCGCTGGGTCCGCTCCGGCGCCATCCCCGCCGCCAAGCGGGGGTCGTCCTACGACATCGACCCGGCCGAGCTGGAGCGCTTCCGCAACGTCCGCCAAGCCGAGACCCCTCCCCCGCAGCGGCTCCAGGTCCGGGACTGGGACGCCCAGGTCGACCGGTTCCACGCCGCCCTGCTCGACGGCGACGAGCTCGGGGCCCGAACGATCGTCGACCGCCTCTCGGCCGGCGGTCTGTCCCTGGCCGAGATCTGCGACCGCCTGATCGGCCCGGCGCTGGCCCGGATCGGGCAGGCGTGGCACGACGGTGAGCTGACCATCGCCGAGGAGCACCGGGCCACGGCGATCTGCGAGCGCATCATCGGCCGCCTCGCCGGTCACCCCCGGGGACGCCCCCGCGGCGTGGCCGTCGTGGCGACCGTGCCCGGGGACCTGCACGGCCTGCCCTCCACCATGGCCGCCATGGCCCTGCGGGAGGACCACTGGAAGGTCCACCACATCGGCCCCGACGTACCCGAGGACGACCTCGTGCGGCTCGTCCATGACGAGTCGGCCACGCTCGTCGTGTTGTCCTCGACGACCGGTTCCACCGCCACCGACCTGGTGACGCGCCTCGAGGGCGACGGGGTGCGCGTGCTCGTGGGCGCCCCCGGCAAGCGGCTCGCCGACCTCGTCGAGCTGGCCCGGAGCCGCTGAAGCGCCTGGCTCCGGCTGGCTGGCTCCGGCTGACTGGCTCCGACCGGCTGCAGCTGTCTCCGGGGTCCGGCTGGCTGCGGGCGAGACCCACGGACCCCGGGGCCCGCCGCAGCAGCGCCCCGGGGACTGCGCCCGTCGAGCGGGTCGAACCGGTCAGGCCGTGCCCGACGTCCCGCTGCCGGCGCCGAGGACCGCCTGAGCCGCGGCGAGCCGGGCGATCGGGATCCGGAACGGCGAGCAGCTCACGTAGTCCAGCCCGGCGCTGTAGAAGAACCCGATCGACTCGGGATCGCCACCGTGCTCACCGCAGATGCCCAGCTTGATCCCGGGCCTGGCGGCGCGGCCCTTGCGGGCCGAGTCGCGGACGAGATCGCCCACGCCCGACTGGTCGATCGTCTCGAACGGGTTGCGCTTGAGCAGACCCTGCTCGAGGTACTCGGGCATCATCCGGGACTCGACGTCGTCCCGGCTGAACCCGAACGTCATCTGGGTGAGGTCGTTGGTGCCGTAGGAGAAGAAGTCCGCCACCTCGGCCAGCTCGTCGGAGCGGATCGCCGCCCGGGGCGTCTCCACCATGGTCCCGATGGTGACGTCGAGGGCCTTGGCCGCCTTCTTGTCCATCTTGGCCTTGGTGTCGCTGATCGCCTTCTCCGCCCAGCTCCGGGCCAGGGCGAGCTCCTCACGGGTGACCGTGAGCGGGATCATGACCTCGATCACCGGCTTGCCGCCCTTGGCCACGCGCTCGGCCGCAGCCTCGAGCAGGGCGGTCACCTGCATCTCGTACAGACCGGGCTTGACCACCCCGAGGCGCACGCCACGGGTGCCCAGCATCGGGTTGAACTCGTGCCAGCTCACCGCCGCGGCGAGGAGCTTCTCCTCCCGCTTGGTCAGGCCCTTCGTCGCCTGCTTCAGCTTGAGCTCCTCGACCTTGGGCAGGAACTCGTGCAGCGGGGGATCGAGCAGGCGGACCGTGACCGGCAGCCCGTCCATCTCGCGCAGGATCTCCTCGAAATCCACCTTCTGGGCGGCCCGGAGCTTCTCGAGGGCGATCTCCTCGGCGTCCTCGTTGTCGGCCAGGATCATCTCCCGCACGATCGGGAGCCGGTCCTCGGCCAGGAACATGTGCTCCGTGCGGCAGAGCCCGATGCCCTCGGCGCCGAAGCGGCGGGCGTTCTTCGAGTCGGGCCCGTTGTCGGCGTTGGCCCGGACCTTGAGACCACGGACCCCCTTGCCGCCCTTGCGGATGGCGTCGGCCCAGCCGAGCACGGTGTGGAACTCGGCGGGCGGCTCCGCCGCGGCCATGCGCAGCGCACCGAGCATGATCTCGCCGGTCCCGCCGTCGAGGGAGATGATGTCGCCCTTGCGCACCACGGTGTCGCCCACCCGGAACTCGTTGTCGCCGATGGCGATGGCGTCGGCGCCCACCACGGCGGGCTTGCCCCAGCCACGGGCGACCACGGCGGCGTGGCTCACCAGGCCACCGCGGGCCGTCAGGATGCCCTCGGCGACCATCATGCCGTGGATGTCCTCGGGGCTCGTCTCGTTGCGCACCAGGATCACGTGGGTGCCCTGGTCGTGGGCGGTCACGGCATCGTCGGCGGTGAACACCACGTGGCCCACGGCGGCACCCGGCGAAGCGGCCAGGCCCTTGCAGATCGCCGCCGCCTTCCCCGCGAACTGGGGGTGCAGCACCGAGTCGAGATGATCGGAGGTGACCCGCATGACGGCCTCCTCCCGGCTGATGCGCCACTTGGTCGCACCCTGGGGCTTGGAGGCCATCTCGACCGCCATCCGCAGGGCTGCCGCTCCGGTGCGCTTGCCGACACGTGTCTGGAGCATCCAGAGCTTGCCCTGCTCGATCGTGAACTCGGTGTCGCACATGTCCTGGTAGTGCGCCTCGAGCCGGTCGAAGATCTCCATCAGCTGCGCGTAGCAGTCGGGGAACTGACCCCGGAGCGCCTCGAGGTCCTCCGTGACGCGGATGCCGGCCACGACGTCTTCGCCCTGGGCGTTGATCAGGTAGTCGCCGTAGGGCTTGTTCTCACCCGTGCTGGCGTTGCGCGTGAAGCCCACGCCCGTGCCCGAGTGGTCGTCGCGGTTGCCGAACACCATCGTCTGCACGTTGACGGCCGTGCCGAGGTCGTGGGGGATGCGCTCGCGCACCCGGTAGGCGATGGCACGGGCCCCGTTCCAGCTCCGGAACACGGCCTCGATGGCGCCCCGCAGCTGGACCTTCGGGTCCTGCGGGAAGTCCGCCCGGGTGTGCTTCTTGACGATCTTCTTGTACTCGTCGACCAGGCGACGCAGTTCCTTGGGCGGAACCGTCGCGTCACTGGCCGCCCCGCTGCGGTGCTTGGCCTGCTCGAAGGCGTGCTCGAACTCCTCGCCGGGGATGCCCTGGACGATGCGGCCGTACATGGAGATGAACCGGCGGTAGGAGTCGAACGCGAAGCGCTCGTCGTTCATCGACGACGCCAGGCCCTCGACGCTGCGGTCGTTCAGGCCCAGGTTCAACACGGTGTCCATCATCCCGGGCATCGAGAACTTGGCACCCGAGCGCACCGACACCAGCAGCGGGTTCGTAGGGTCGCCCAGGCGGCGGCCCATCTTCTTCTCGATCGCCGCCACCTGCTCGGCCACCTCGGCATCGAGGCTCTTGGGCCAGCCGCCCTTCATGTAGGCCCGGCAGGCGTCGGTCGAGATCGTGAAGCCGGGGGGAACCGGGAGCTTCAGCACGCTCGTCATCTCGGCCAGGTTGGCCCCCTTGCCGCCGAGGAGATCCTTCAGCTTCA
This sequence comes from Acidimicrobiia bacterium, assembly GCA_044356125.1. Taxonomy (GTDB): domain Bacteria; phylum Actinomycetota; class Acidimicrobiia; order Acidimicrobiales; family JANYDT01; genus JBIKWW01. Next base: position 2,534 of record JBIKWW010000227.1, on the reverse strand, counting down.
TGGGGTTGACCCCATGGCGGTGGTCGAAGGCGTAGGCGTAGCGCACCTTCCCGGCAGCCGCCTTGGCGGGGGCGGCGGTCCTGGCCGGCTTGCCAGCGGCCTTGGCGGTCGCGGCCTTGCTGGTCGCGGCCTTGCTGGTCGACGCCTTGGCGGGCTTCGAGGGAGCGGCAGACGCCTTGGCGGGCTTCGAGGGAGCGGCAGAGGCCTTGGCCGCTACGGTCCGCTTCGCCGGTGCCTTGGAGGGGGCGGGGGTGGACGAACGACTCGCAGCCATGACGCGTTCCTTCTCGATGTGGGAGCAGAGGGGCACCGGCGTCGCCGCCGGGCCGAACCAGGATAGTCGGACCACCGGCGTGGTCCGGGGGACCCGGCCCGACCACGCAACCCGACGACCTGTCCGACTCCGCCCCGCCCGGGGCCGGCCGGCGGTCGGTGGTTCCGGATCGACGCCGCCGGGCCTGCGAGAATGCGCCGTGCGCCGGTTCGCGATGTGGCTCGTGGTCGTGGCCGACGTCGGTACGCCGTTCGCACTCGGCTGGTACCACGCCACCCAGCGGGCCGGCGACTACCGGTTCGGCACGCAGAACCCGCTCTGGGCCTACGCCATGGTCGGCACCGTGATGCTCCTGTGCGCCACCGTGCTCGGCATCCCCGACGAACCCACCGGCTGGCAGCCCGCCATCGCCGCATCGGTGGTCGCCGCCCTGATCGGAGCGGGCATCGTCGCCACCGTCCTGGTCTTCTTCCCCGACCTGCTCCCCCGCTTCGTACTCGTGACCACCCCTGCGGTCGTCGCCCCGATCAACGTCGCCGCCACGATGGCATCGATCCGGCTCCGTCACCGCCGGGCCTCCAATGACCGGGTCTTCGCCCTCCTCGGCGCCGACGAAGCGGCCTTCCTCCTGCACGAGACGACCCAGCAGTTCCCCCGCCCCGAGGTCGCCTTCCAGCTCGCCGGGATGCAGGAGGCGGGAGTTCGCGGGGCGACGGCGGCGAACCCCGAACGGGCGGCTTCCGACCACCCGGGCACCGACCACCCGGGCACCGACCTCCCCGGATTCGACCTCCCCGGATTCGACCTCCCCGGATTCGACCTCCCCGGATTCGACCTCCCCGGATTCGACCTCCCCGGATTCGACCTCCCCGGATTCGACCTCGGACGGTTCGTCGCCGGGGTGCAGGCGAGCGGCGCCACGCTGCTCGTCGTCTCCGACCGCCTGAGAGACGACGAACAGGTCATCGCCGCCGCCGCCCGGCTCCACGAGAGCGGCGTCCGGGTGCGCACCCTCGAGGCCTTCAGCGACGAGTGGCTCGGGAAGCTTCCGGTGTCGGCCCTCTCCCGCATGGCGCTCATGACCGACATCGGCGAGGTCCACGGCGGCCCCTACCGCCAGCTCAAGCGACTCCTCGATCTCGCAGCCGGCAGCGTGCTGCTCCTCGTCACCGCCCTCGCCGTACCCGTCGTCATGATCGGCAACGCCGTCGCCAACCGCGGGCCGCTCCTGTTCCGCCAGGACCGCGTCGGGCGCAACGGAGCGGTCTTCTCCATCCTCAAGTTCCGCACCATGACCCGCTCGGCGACCGTCGACACGCCCTGGACGCGCCCCGATGACCCCCGCATCACCGGCTTCGGCCGCATCCTGCGCCGCAGCCATCTCGACGAGCTCCCGCAGTCCTGGAACATCCTCCGGGGCGACCTCTCGATCGTGGGCCCCCGGCCCGAGCAGCCCGGCTACGTGGCCGATCTGCGGACGAAGCTCCCCTTCTACGACATGCGCCACGTCGTGCAGCCGGGTCTCACGGGTTGGGCCCAGGTCAAGTACCGCTACGCCGCCACCGAGGCCGACGCCCTCGAGAAGCTCCAGTACGACCTGTACTACCTGCGCCACCAGAGCCTGTCGCTCGACGTGCGGATCCTGAGCCGCACTGCCCGCAGCGTCATCCGCCGCAGGGGCCGCTAGGCACGGCCGACCGGGAATCCCGCCGGGTCCCGGTACCGGACTCAAGCCCGCCCGTTCAGACGAGGCGTTCCCGCAGGTGCCCGACGAGATCGGCAACGGGAACCCGCTGCTGGGTCATGGAGTCGCGTTCACGCACCGTGACGGCGTGGTCCTCCAGCGACTCGAAGTCCACCGTCACGCAGTACGGGGTGCCGACCTCGTCCTGACGGCGGTACCGCTTGCCGATGGCCTGCGTCTCGTCGTAGTCGGTCATGAAGTGCGGCTGCAGGCTGCGCAGCACCGCCCGGGCGGCCTCGGAGAGCTCCGGCTTCTTCGACAGCGGCAGCACGGCGACCTTGTAGGGCGCGATGCGGTGGTGCAGACGCAACACGATGCGCGTCTCGCCGTTCACCTCCTCCTCGTCGTAGGCGGCGAGGAGGAAGGCCATCATGGTGCGGGTGGCCCCGGCCGCCGGCTCGATCACGTGGGGCGTATAGCGCTCACCGCTGGCCTGGTCGAAGTAGTCGAGGCGCTGGCCGGAGTGCTTCATGTGCTGGGTCAGGTCGAAGTCACCCCGGTTGGCGATGCCTTCGA
>JBIKWW010000226.1:0-6111 GCA_044356125.1 Acidimicrobiia bacterium | reverse complement strand
GCTCATCTGGGTGCTCACCGGGAACTTCGCCAAGGCGGGCGCCCAGTACAGCCCCTCCAGCCTGGTCTCGTTGGTGCGCAGCAACGCCCAGGGCCCGGCCGGCGGGCCCGCCCAGGAGCTCCCCTCCCCCGTCGCCGGGGCCCGCATCATCTCGGGCCTGATCCCGTGCAACGTGATCCCCGAGGAGATCCTGACCGACCACCCGAAGCGGTACCGGGCGTTGTTCGTCGAGAGCGGGAACCCGGCCCACTCCCTGGCCGACTCGGCCCGCATGCGCGAGGCGATCGCCTCGCTCGAGCACGTCGTGGTCGTCGACATCACCATGACCGAGACGGCGCGCCTCGCCCACTACGTGCTGCCGGCGCCGTCCCAGTACGAGAAGTGGGAGGCCACCTTCTTCAACTTCGAGTTCCCCGGCAACGCCTTCCACCTCCGTCGCCCCGTCCTCGATCCGCTCCCCGGCACGCTGCCCGAGCCCGAGATCCACGCCCGCATCTGCGAGGCCATGGGCCGGATCGGCGAGGCCGACTACGCCCCGCTGCGTGAGGCACTGGCCACCGGGGGACGCGCCGCCTACGCGGCCGCCTTCTTCGCCGCCACGGCCGATCCCCGCCTCGGGGCGATGGCACCGGTCCTGCTCTATCGCACCCTCGGCCCGACCCTGCCCGACGGCGCCGCTGCGGCCGCCATCCTGTGGGGTGCCTCGCACCGCTGTGCGATGTCGTTCGAGGCCTCGGTCCGGCGGGCCGGGTTCAGCGGTGAGGGGCTCGAGCTCGGAGAGGCGCTGTTCGACGCCATCCTGGCCAGCCCGTCGGGTCTGGTGTTCACCGTCGACGAGCAGGAGGACACCTGGCGGCGGGTCAGGACGAGCGACGGGAGGATCCACGTCGACATCGCCGAGATGCTGGAGATGCTCAGCGCGCTGATCACCTCGGACGGGCCCACCCGGGACCCGGAGTTCCCCCTGGTGCTCTCGGCCGGGGAGCGACGGTCCTTCAGCGCCAACACGATCGTGCGCGACCCCACCTGGCGCAAACGAGACGCCCGGGGCGCGCTCCGCGTCTCACCCGCCGACGCCGCCCGCATCGGTCTCGCCGACGGCGACCGGGCCCGGCTCACGACGGCACGCTCGAGCGTCGAGGTCGTCATCGAGGTCAGTGACGCCATGCAGCCCGGGCACATCTCGCTCCCCAACGGCATGGGCATCGACGAGCCCGACGCCTCGGGCCGCCTGGTCCGTGTCGGCGCCGCCCCCAACGAGCTCACCGACGCCCGCCACCGCGACCCGATCGCCGGCACGCCGTTCCACAAGCACGTGCCCGCCCGGCTGGAGGCGCTGGGGTCGGTAGCCTGAGGCCATGAGCGAGATGACCGGTCGTCAGTGGGTCGCGGCGTTCGCCGCCGAGCTCGGCCTGGCCCCGCTCGACGACGCCACGGTCGACGCCCTGCTGGCCCTGGCGTCGACCGCAGCCCACTCCAGTGAGCGCCTGGCCGCCCCGCTCGCCTGCTACCTCGTCGGCCTGGCCGGTGGCGACGTCGCCCGCGGCTCGGCGGCGGCCGCCGCCGTCGGCGGGAGCTGAGCGCGGCCCGTGCGCCGGACCCGATTCGACGAGGCGCCCTGCCCCATCGCCCGCGTGAGCGATCTCGTCGGCGACTGGTGGACGCCGATCGTGCTGCGTGACCTGATGCTCGGGGTCCGTCGCTTCGAGGATCTCCAGGAGCACCTCGACATCTCGAGGGCCACCCTCGCCCAGCGGCTCGACCGCATGGTGGCCGAGGGCCTCCTCGTGAAGGTCCCGTACCAGGAGCGCCCCGTGCGCCACGAGTACCGGCTGACGGACAAGGGCCGGGCGTTCTGGGACGTGCTCGCCGCCATGTGGCGCTTCGGGGAGGACTGGCTCTTCGCCGACGAGCCGCTGGGGCCGCCCGTGCAGCTCGTCGACCGCGACACCCGTCGCGTGGTGCGTCCCGTGGTCGTCGACGAGAACACCGGGGAGCGGCTCGATCTCGCCCGGATGCGGGTGCGCCGCCGCGAGCGCGCGGGCGCGCCTGCGCCGTCGGCACCCGGCGGCGCCTAGCCTCGACGCCGTGACGACGGACTGGTCCCAGCACGGGTTCCTGAGGGTCCGGGCGGCGGCACCGGTCATCGCCCTGGCCGACCCGGCCACCAACGGGGCCCGCATCGCCGAGCTGGCCCGGGCCGCCGAGGCCGACCACGTCAGCCTGCTCGTCACCCCGGAGCTGTCGCTCACCGGGTACAGCTGCGAGGACCTCTTCGCCACCGCCGATCTCCACGCCCGCACCGAGCGGGCCGTCGCCGAGCTGGCCACGGCCACCGCCGACCTCGACGTCGCCGTGGTCGTGGGGGCGCCGGTCCACGACCTCGCCGGTCGCCGGTACAACGCCGCCCTGGTGCTGCAGCGCGGCGAGGTGCTCGCCGCCGTCCCGAAGACCCACCTGCCCGGCGCCGGGGAGTTCTACGAGTTCCGCTGGTTCACCCCCGGTGGCGACGTGGACACCATGGCCGTCTCCCGGCACGGATCGGGGTTCGGTCCCGTTCGCCTGTGTGCCCGTCAGCTGGTGCGCATCGCCGGGGTGACCGTCGGGATCGAGATCTGCGAGGACCTGTGGGCCCCCGAGCCGCCGTCGGGCCGTCTGGCCCTGGCCGGGGCCGCGGTGATCGCCAACCTGAGCGCGTCCAACGAGCTCGTCGCCAAGGCCGACTACCGCCGGGAGCTGGTGCGCCAGCAGTCGGCCCGGCTCCACGCGGCGTACGTCTACGCCGGCGCCGGGCCGACGGAGTCGACGAAGGACATCGTGTTCGGCGGCCACTGCCTGGTCGCCGAGAACGGGGTCGTGCTGGGCGAGAGCCCCCGGTTCGAGCTGGGCGGCTCGGCGGCGACGGCCGATGTCGACGTCGAGCGGCTCCACGCCGAGCGCAGCCGCAACCTCACCTGGTCGACGAGCCGGTGGACCCCGATGGCCGTGGTGGAGGGGCCGGGCGCCGGCACACCCCGGCGGCTGCCCGAGCTGCGGCGCTTCGTCGAGCCCCATCCGTTCGTGCCCGACGATCCCGCCACCGTCGACGCCCGGGCCGAGGAGATCCTGGCCATCCAGTCGACGGGCCTCGCCCGGCGCCTCCTGGCGGTCCGGTCGGCCCGGGCCGTGATCGGCATCTCCGGGGGGCTCGACTCCACGCTGGCCCTGCTCGTGACGGCCGAGGCCATGCGCCGCCTGGATCGGCCGACGGCCGACATCGTCGCCGTCACCATGCCGGGCCCGGGGACGACCGGCCGGACGAGGATCGCCGCCGACGAGCTCATGGCCCGGCTGGGGGTGACGGCCCGCACGATCCCCATCGGGGCGGCGGTCGCCCAGCACTTCGCCGACATCGGCCACGATCCGGCCGACCACAGCGTGGTGTTCGAGAACGCCCAGGCCCGGGAGCGCACGCAGATCCTCTTCGACGTCGCCAACCAGGTGGGCGGCATCGTGGTGGGTACGGGGGATCTGAGCGAGCTGGCCCTGGGCTGGTGCACGTTCAACGCCGACCACATGGCCAACTACGGCGTGAACGTGGGCGTCCCCAAGACCCTCGTCCGCCACCTCGTGCGCTGGTACGCCCGGGTCCGCGCCGACGAGGCCACGGCGGCGTTGCTCGAGGCCATCGCCGACACCGTCGTGTCACCCGAGCTGCTCCCGCCCGACGCCTCCGGGGCGATCGCGCAGGCCACCGAGGACCTCATCGGCCCCTACGAGCTGCACGACTTCTTCCTCTACGAGCTGCTCCGCTTCGGCTGCTCGACGGCCAAGATCCAGGCGCTCGCCGAGGTGGCGTTCGCCGGATCGTACGAGGCGGAGGTCATCGCCCGTTGGCTGGCCGTGTTCGTGGAGCGGTTCCACCGCCAGCAGTTCAAGCGGACCACCCTCCCCCCCGGCCCCAAGGTGGGTTCGGTGGCGGTGTCGCCGCGGGGCGATCTCCGCATGCCCGACGAGGTGGGCTGACCCCGTCCACCCGACCCCTGCGGGGAGGACCTCCCGGCGTGGCAACCTCTGCGCATGCAACTCGCCTTCATCGGCCTCGGGGTGATGGGCGCGCCCATGGCCCGCCATCTGGCCAACGCCGGCCACGACGTCACCGTGTACAACCGCACCACGGCCAAGGCCGAGGCCTGGGTGGCCGCCCACGGGGGCCGGGCCGCAGCCACGCCCGCCGAGGCGGCCCGCGGGGCGGAGGTCGTGCTCATGTGCGTCGGCAACGACGACGACGTGCGGTCGGTCGTGCTCGGGGAGACCGGCGCGCTGGGGGCCATGTCGCCCGGCTCGGTGCTCGTGGACCACACGACGGCCAGTGCCGACGTCGCCCGCGAGCTCCACGCCGCGGCCGGAGCCCGGGGGATCGGGTTCGTCGACGCCCCCGTCTCCGGCGGGCAGGCCGGCGCCGAAAACGGCCAGCTCACCGTGATGTGCGGCGGCGACCGGGCCCACTTCGAGTCCGTCGAGCCGGTGATCGCCGCCTACGCCCGCAGCTGCCGCCTGCTCGGGCCGGCGGGCTCGGGCCAGCTCACCAAGATGGTCAACCAGATCTGCATCGCCGGGGCCGTGCAGGGCCTGGCCGAGGGGGTGGCGTTCGCGCAGCGGGCCGGGCTCGACGTCGACGCCGTGATCGACGTGATCTCCAAGGGCGCCGCCCAGAGCTGGCAGATGGACAACCGGGCCCGGACCATGGCCCGCGGCGAGTTCGAGTTCGGCTTCGCCGTCGAGTGGATGCGCAAGGACCTCGGCATCGTGCTCGACGAGGCCCGGCGCAACGGCTCCCGGCTGCCCGTGACCGCACTGGTCGACCAGTTCTACGCCCACGTCATGGCCCGCGGCGGGCGCCGCTGGGACACCTCGTCGCTGGCCCACCTGCTGATCAACGACTGACCGACCGGCTCACCCCCCGAGCCGGCCACCCCGAACCGGTCACCCCGAGCCCGTCACCCCGAGCCCGTCACCCCGAGCCCGTCACCCCGAGCCGGTCACCCCCCGAGCCGGGGCAGCCGCAGCTCGAACCGGGACCCCTCACCGGGGCGGGAGTCGACCTCGATGCGACCGTCATGGGCAGCGGCGATCGCCGAGACGATGGCCAGCCCCAGCCCGGCTCCGCCGCTGTCGCGGCTGCGCGACGGATCGGCCCGGAAGAACGGGTCGAAGAGGTGCGGCAGGTGCTCGGGGGCGATCCCCACTCCGTGGTCGATGACGGCGACCACGACGTCGGCCCCGGAGGCGGTCGCCTCCACCTCGACCGGCCCCGACGTGTGGCGCAGGGCGTTCTCCACCAGGTTGGCGACGGCCCGGTGGAGCCGGTCGGGATCCCCGGACACGACCGGATCGTCGGCCACCCGGACCGTCACCGAGCGCTCCGGCCAGGCCGCCCGGGCATCGTCGGCCACGGCCCTGACGATCTCGCCCACCTCGACCGGCTCCTGCACGGCGGCCCCCGTGAGCCCGTCACGCGACAACGTCAGCAGGTCCTCCACGAGCGATCCCATCCGCAGCCCGGCCCCCTCGATGCGGGACATGATGCGGTCGGTCTCGGGGTCGGCCCCCGCCCGGGTCCGCTGGTGCAGCTGGGCGTAGCCGCGCACCGAGGTGATCGGGGTGCGCAGCTCGTGGGAGGCGTCGGCGAGGAACCGGCGGAGCTTGGACTGGGCCCGCTCCTGCTCCGCGAACGACGCCCTGATCTGCTCCATCATCGAGTTCAGCGCCGCCCCGAGGCGGCCCACCTCGGTGGTGGACCGCTCGTCGGCGATGGGATGCTCGAGGTCCCCGGCGGCGATCGCCCGGGCGGCCGACTCCATCCGCCGGAGGGGACGCAGCGACCAGTGCACGAGCACCAGCGCACCGCCCGCCGTGGCGGCCAGCACCCCGAAGGTGGCACCGAGCTGGATCCAGCGCAGCTGGCTCATCGTCCGGTCGACGTTGCGGGCCGAGATGGCGGTGACGACGTAGGTCGGCACGGCGGCATCGGGCACGGCGGCATCAGGCACGGCGGCATCAGGCACGGCGGCATCAGGCACGGCGGCATCAGGCACGGCGGCATCAGGCACGGCGGCATCAGGCACGGCG
>JBIKWW010000225.1:0-6140 GCA_044356125.1 Acidimicrobiia bacterium | reverse complement strand
AGATCCCCGGCCCGCCCGGGACGCTCACCCAGGCCGACCTCGCCGTCGCCGGCCCCATGGCCCGGACCGTCGCCGACCTGGCGCTCGCCCTCGACCTCATGAGCGGGCCCGACCGCTGGAACGGCCCCGCCTGGCGCCTCGAGCTGCCCCCGCCGCGGCAGCAGGAACTGCCGCGCTTCCGGGTGGCGGCGTGGTTCGACGACGATGCCTGCCCCCTCGATCCCGAGGTGCGCGACGTGCTCGACGCACTCGTCGCCCGTCTCGGCGCAGTGGGCTGCGAGGTGGATGTGGCGGCCCGGCCGGGGTTCGATCTGGCCAAGGTCTCCGACCGCTTCGCCGCGCTGCTCAACGCGGCGCTGGCCGGCGGGTACGGCCCGAGCGAGATCGAGGCGTACGCGGCAGCCGTCGGGGACGACCCGGTCGCCGTCATGAAGCGCCACACCGGGATGCGGCACCGCACCTGGCTGACCAACAACGAGAGCCGCCTGCAGATGCGGCTGCGCTTCGAGCAGTTCTTCGGATCCTTCGACATCCTGCTGCTGCCGGTGATGCCGTGCGTCGCCTTCCACCACCACCACGGTGAGCCGATGGCGGCACGGGTGGTGACCACGCAGGCCGGCCCGCGGCCCTACTGGACGATCAACCGCTGGATGGCCCCCGCCGGGGCCTGCTACCTGCCGGCCACGGTGCTGCCCGTCGGGACGGGGGCGGCATCGGGGATGCCCGTCGGTGTGCAGATCGTGGGCCCCTACCTGCACGACCGCACCACCCTGGCCTTCGCCGCCGCCCTCGAGGAGCTCGTGGGTCCGTGCCCGACGCCGCCGGGGTTCAGCTGATCACCGACCGATCACCGACCGATCACCAACCGATCACCGACCGATCACCAACCGATCATCGACCGATCACCGACCGGTCGGCGGGTCACTCCAGCGCGCCGGATCCCAGCAGCTCGACGAGGCGCTCCTCGTCGTAGCCCAGGATGCCGGTGAGCACCTCGACGGTGTGCTGTCCCAGCATCGGGCCCGTCCAGGCGACCTCGGGCGGCGTGCGCGACAGGCGGTAGCGGGGCCCCTCGATCACGACCTCGCCGAGGCTCGGGTGCTCGAAGGCGAGGAAGTGCCGGCGGTGGGCGAGCTGCGGATCGGCGGCCAGTTCAGGGCTGTTCTGCACGGCGTGGGCGGCCACACCGACGGCCTGCAGGGCTTCGGCCGCCTCGTCGGGTGAACGCTGCGACGTCCACGCGGCGATGGCACCGTGGTCGAGGCCACCGGTGAGCGATGCGAGCGCAGCACGGCGGTCGTCGTCGGTGCAGGCGATGGCCACCCAGCGGTCGTCGCCGGACGAGGGGAACACCCCGTGGGGATGGAACACCGGGTCGTCGTTGCCGAACCGCTCGGCCACGACCCCGTTGACCGTGTAGTCGAGCAGCGCGGGCGCCAGCGCATGGATGGCCCCCTCGGCCTGGGCGAAGTCGATGTACTGGCCCTCACCGGTCCGACGGCGGTGGTCGAGGGCGGCGAGCAGCGTCGCCGTGGCGAAGCGGGGCGAGATGTAGTCGGTGTAGGCACCGAAGGGCCCGCACGGCGGGCGGTCGGGCCAGCCCGTGACGCCGAAGAAGCCCGAGAGGGCGGCGGCCATCGTGCCGTACCCGGCGAACTGCGACAGGGGGCCGGTCTGGCCGAAGAGGCAGCTCGACAACATCACGACCGAGGGGTTGATGGAGCGGATCGTCGGGTAGTCGAGCCCCCACCCCTTGAGGGCCTTCGGGGAGAACGACTCGCACACGACGTCGGCCCACCGGATCAGATCGGCGACGACCTCACGGCCCTCGGGCATCGAGGGGTCGATCGTGATGTCGAGCTTCCCGGCGTTGAGGCTGCCGAAGAGCATGCTGGAGTCGACCCCTGGATCGTTGCGCCAGAACGGCTGGATGGTGCGGGCCGGGTCGACTCGCTTGTTCGACTCGACGCGCACGACGGTGGCCCCGAGATCGGCCATGACCCGGCTGACGGCCGGGCCGGCCATCACCCACATCAGGTCGAGCACCTTGAGGCCTTCGAGCGGACGGGCCGTCGGCGCCGGGCTGACGGGCGGACCGCAGGCGGGCCGGCGGGGTTCGGGGGCGTCGAGCTCGGCCAGCACCTCGGCGGTGTGGGCACCGAGGCGGGGAGGTGCCGAGGGCACGGCCAGCGGCGTCCCCGTGAGCTTGGCGAAGGGCCCTGGCCAGCGGATCCCGTCGTGCTCCACGAAGTAGCCGCGGGACTCGAGCTGGGGCGAGTGGACCACGTCATCGATCATGGCCAGCGGGGCGATGAGGAGGCGGCGCTCGAGTGCGCCCTGCAGCAGCTCGGCCTTGGTGCGGTCGGCGCAGAACGCACCGACGACACCCTTGACGCGCTCGTACTCCGACACCGGCTCGGCCCCCGTCACGAGGAGGGCGCCGTAGCCGATCCAGTCCTTGTCGCGGGTGGCCTCGTCGCAGTAGCCCTCCTCGTGGACCCACTCCATGAACCGCACGGTGGCCGGACCGATCGCCGACCCGAACAGGAACGTGATCGACACGTGCCCGTCGCGGCAGGGCCACACCAGCTGCACGTTCAGAGGTCCGAGCTTCACCGCACCAGACCCGCGGCGGGCGACGTCGCCGCCGTTGGGCGCAGCGAGCGCCATGCACTGCGTCGCCTGGGCGCTGGCCTGCTGGGCCGACACGTCGATGTGCTGTCCGAGGCCGGACCGGGCCCGTTCGAGCAGCGCGCCGACGATCACCCCGGCCGCCTCGGCGCTGGCGTGGGCGAAGGCCTGGGGCACCCCGGGGCGCACCGGGGCGCGGTCGTCGTCGCCGGTGATGCTGAGCGGCCCTCCGGCGGCCCAGACGGTCAGGTCGGTGGCCGCCCACCGGGCCTTGGGGCCGTCCTGGCCGAAGGGGGTGATGGAGGCGACGACGAGGGCGGGATTGCGGGCCGCCAGGGCGTCGTAGCCGAGGCCGAGCGACGCCAGATGCCCGGGGGTGGCGCTCTCGATGAGCACGTCGGCGCCATCGGCCAGGCGGCGCAGCCGCTCGCGGTCCTCCTCGGAGCGCTCCAGGTCGAGCACGATCGAGCGCTTGCCCTGGCCGTAGGCCCAGTGGGTGAGGCTGCGCTCGACGTCGGGCTCACCCCCGGCCCACGGGCCCCGGTGGCGGCTGGAGGATCCCTCCGGGGGCTCGACGGCGATCACATCGGCGCCGAGCATGGCCAGCAGGAACCCGGCGAGCTCACCCCGATCGTCGGTGAGGTCGAGCACGCGGTAGGGCGTCAACATGGGCGAACCGTAGCCGAGTGACGCCCGTCACGCCCAGTCAGCCGGCAGGGTCGAAGCCCCGGACGGGGCGCTCGGACGGGGCGCTCGGACGGGGCGCTCGGACGGGGCGCTCGGACGGGGCGCTCGGACGGGGCGCTCGGCGGGTCGAAGCCCCGGACGGGGCGCTCAAGCGGGGCGGAGCCAGCCCTGGAGGGCCCGGGCGCCCCGCTCGAGATCGGCCAGGCCGACGCACTCGGTGGCCTTGTGGGCGTTCTCGATGTCGCCCGGACCGAACACGCAGGTCTCCCGGGCCAGGCCGCCGTAGCGCAGGGCGTTGGTGCCGAAGGGGGCGGTCGCCGGGCTCGTCCCGGCCCCGGCGGCCAGCACCGACACGAGCGATGAGGTGGGGTCCTGGTAGAAGGCGGGACTGCCGAGGCTGCCGTCGGGCATGCGCAGCAGCGGCTCCACGGTGACCGGGAGAGGCGAGGCGGCCCGCGCCACGGCCTCGATCCGGGCGAACTCCGAGGCCGGGTCCTCGCCCGGCACCAGACGCCTCCCGACGACGAGCTCGCAGCGGTCGGGAACGACGTTGGGCGCGACGCCGCCCTGCACCATCGAGACGAGCAGCGTGCCCGTCCCCAGGGCCGTGCCCGCCGGCCCGGCGACGAGCTCGTGGCTGAGGTCTTCCAGGGCCCCGATGACGTGTGCGGCGGCGAACACGGCGTTGCGGCCCCGCTCGGGGGTGGCGCTGTGGGCGGACTCCCCGTGCACGGTGACCCGCAGCCCGATGGCTCCCTTGTGACCGTGGACGGGTCGGCACCCGGTGGGCTCGCTCACGACCATCTGGTCGATGACCAGGCCCCGGCCCTCCACCCAGCGCCGGAAGGCCGTCGCCCCCGGGAGCCCGCCCGCCTCCTCGCCGACCGTGCCCACCACGAGCAGCGTCGGTTCCGGCCGCAGCCCCTGCTCAGCCCACGAATCCATCAGCGCGCAGATGATCCCGAGCGAGGCCTTGGTGTCGAGCGATCCCCGGCCCCACACGCAGCCGTCCTCGATCCGGCCGTCGAACGGTGGATCGGTCATGTTCTCGACGGTGACCGTGTCGAGGTGCGCGTCGAGCACCACCACCCGCCCGGTGCGGCCGGGCACGAGGGCGTACAGGTTGGGTCGGCCGTCCACGACGTCGTCGAGCTCGACCTCGGTCGCCCCGAGATCGGCCAGCCACCCGCCGAGGGCCAGGGCGAAGTCACGCTCGCCACCGGGCCCGCTGCGCGGCCCCGCGTGCAGGGGGTTCACGCTGGGGATCCGCACCATGCGGGCGACCCAGTCGGCGATGACGGACCCGTCGACGTGGGGAGGCAGGTCGGCAGGCAGGCCGGCAGGCAGGTCGGCAGGCAGGTCGGTGGGCAGGTCGGCGGGCAGGTCGGCGGGCAGGGCCATGCGCCAGCGTGCCACGGGCGGACGGGGTCGCGCCGGGCACCCCCCTGAACGCCGGACGTCCCCGTGAACGCCGGGCACCCCCCCTGAACGCCGGGCGTCCCCGTGAACGCCGGACGTCCCCCCTGAACGCCGGGCGTCCCCGTGAACGCCGGACGTCCCCCTGAACGCCGGACGTCCCCGTGAAGGCTGGGCGTCCCCGTGAAGGCTGAGCGTTCCACCGCGCTCCCGGGTGGTCAACCGCCCAGCCTTCACTGACGGCGTAGGGTCCCCTCGATGGCCGCAGAACGCAGCTTCGGGTTCCGGACCCGCTCCATCCACGCCGGCGCCCGACCGGACCGGGAGACGGGGGCCCGGGCCACCCCGATCTTCCAGACCACGGCGCACGTCTTCGAGGACACGGCCGACGCCGCCGACCTGTTCGCCCTCCAGAAGTACGGCAACATCTACGTGCGCATCGCCAACCCCACCGTGGCCGTGCTGGAGGAGCGACTGGCCAACCTCGAGGGGGGCATCGGGGCGGTGGCCACGGCGAGCGGGATGGCGGCGGAGCACCTGGTGCTGGCCGCCCTGTGCGGGGCGGGCGACCACGTCGTGGCCAGCGCCCAGCTCTACGGGGGCACCCGCACCCTCCTCGAGGGTTCGCTGGCCCGCTTCGGGGTGTCCACCACGTTCGTCGCCTCCGGCGACGCCGAGGCCTATGCGGCCGCCGTCACCCCGGCGACGAAGCTCGTCTACGCCGAGGTCGTCGCCAACCCCAGCGGTGCCGTCGCCGACCTCGAGGGTCTGGCCGCCGTGGCCCACGCCGCCGGCGTGCCCCTGGTGATCGACTCGACCATCCCGACGCCCTGGCTGTGCCGGCCGATGGAGTGGGGGGCCGACATCGTGGTGCACTCGGCGACCAAGTTCATCGGCGGCCACGGCACCTCGCTGGGGGGCGTCGTCGTCGAGTCCGGGCGCTTCGACTGGACGAACGGCCGGTTCCCGACGATGACCGAGCCGGTCGCCTCCTACGGCGGGATCACGTGGGCGGGCAACTTCGGCGAGTACGGCTTCTGCACCCGCCTGCGGTCCGAGCAGCTGCGCGACTTCGGGGCGGCGCTGTCGCCGTTCAACGCCTTCCTGCTCCTGCAGGGCCTCGAGACGCTCCCCCAGCGCATGGACGCGCACGTGGACAACGCCCGCGCCGTGGCCACGTTCCTGGCCGACCACCCGGGCGTGGCCTGGGTCCGATGGTCGGGTCTGCCCGATCATCCCGACCACGACCGGGCCCGGCGGTACCTGCCCCGCGGCCCCGGGTCGGTGTTCGCCTTCGGCGTGAAGGGGGGCCGGGCCGCCGGCGCCCGCTTCATCGAGGCCCTCGAGCTGTGCAGCCACCTGGCCAACATCGGCGACGTCCGCACGCTGGTCATCCATCCCGCCAG
>JBIKWW010000224.1:0-6151 GCA_044356125.1 Acidimicrobiia bacterium | reverse complement strand
ACGAGGCCATCATCCGCCTCGACCTCACCGAGATGCTCGCCGAGGAGGGCTACGAGGTCGTCGGGGAGACGGGCCGGGGCGACGAGGTGGCCGATCTGGTGCGGGCCACCGAGCCCGACCTGGCGATCCTGGACGTGAAGATGCCCGGCCTCGACGGCATCTCGGTCGCCCGGGAGCTGTGTGCGGAGCGGGCCTGCGCAGTCATCGTGCTGACGGCGTTCTCCCAGCGCGACCTCATCGCCGAGGCCCGGGAGGCGGGGGTGCTCGCCTACCTCGTGAAGCCCTTCCAGAAGCCCGAGCTGGTGGCTGCCGCGGAGGTGGCCGTGGCCCGCTTCCGGGAGCTCCGGGCGCTCGACGCCCGGGTGGGTGAGCTGGCCGGCCGCATCGAGGCCCAGAAGCTCATCGACCGGGCCAAGGCCGTACTGATGGCCGCCGGCCTGCCCGAACGGGAGGCCCACGCGGCGATCCAGCGCCGGGCCATGGACGCCCGCACGACGATGCGGGCGGTCGCCGAGGCGATCCTGGCCGCGCCACCACCGCCGTCCGGACCTCGCTGACCCGGCCCCGTCCACCCCGGCCCCGTCCACCCCGGGACCGTCGACCCCGGGACCGTCGACCCCGGGACCGCCGACCCTCGGGCGGCGCGGGGCCTACCATCGCCCCGATGCCGGCCGCGCCCACGACCCCCCGGACCGTCCTGCTGCTGGACGGGAACTCACTGTCGTACCGGGCCTTCTACGCCCTCCCGGCCGACATGGCGACGGCCTCGGGGCAGGTCACCAACGCCGTCTTCGGGTTCACGTCGATGCTCCAGTACCTGCTGAACGAGCACCGCCCCCAGCTCCTGGCGGCCACCTTCGACCGCCCCGAGAAGACGTTCCGCCACGAGACGGTCGCCGACTACAAGGCTGGCCGGGTCGAGACGCCCGACATCCTCCGCCAGCAGATGGGCCTCATCCGCCAGGTCGTCGACCACCTCGGCATCCCGACCTTCGAAGCGGCCGGCTACGAGGCCGACGACGTGATCGCCACACTGGCCACCCAGCTGGCCGACGACGGGGCGTCGGTCATCATCGTGACGGGGGACCGCGACAGCTACCAGCTCGTCCGCGACGCGTCCCCCGATCACCCGGGCTCGGTCCGGGTCCTCTACAACAAGCGCGGCGTGAGCGACTATGCGCTCTACGACGAGGCCGGGATCGTCGACCGTACCGGCGTCCACCCCCGTCGGTACGCGCAGTACGCCGCGCTGCGGGGCGATCCCTCCGACAACCTTCCCGGGGTCCCCGGGGTGGGCGAGAAGACGGCGGCCAAGCTGATCAACGACTACGGCGACCTCGACGGGGTCTTCGCCAACGTCGACCGGGCCACACCCAAGCTGCGGGAGAACCTCCGGGCGGCCGAGGCGCAGGTGCGATCCAACGCCCAGGCCACCCCGCTGGTGCTCGACGTACCCGGGATCAGCGCCGCCGGTCTGGAACCGCCGAGGCCCGACATCCCGGCCGCCCGGGAGCTGTTCAAGGCGCTGGAGTTCAAGGCGCTGACGGACCGTGTGCTCGGCGCCTTCCACGACTGCTTCGGCATCGGGGCCGACGTGCCTGCGGCAGCCGCCACCGAGCGTCTCGTCGTCACGGTGACGACCCCTGCCACGGTGGAGGCCGCCCTCGAGGTGCTGACCGGCCTCAGCGGTGCACCCGAGCTCAGCCTGGCCGGGGAATGGACCGGGGTCGAGGGACGGTCGCGGCTGCTGGGCGTGGCGCTGGCGACGGACCGGGGGTCCGCCACGTTCGTGGCCGAGGAGCTGCTCGAGGACCCGCGCGTCACCGCTGCGGTGGCGTCGATCGTCGACGGCGGCAGGGGCGGGCGTGTCCACGGGCACCGCCTGAAGGAGCTGCTGCGTTCCCTGCACGATGGGGGCATGGCCCTCGGGCACCTGGCCGCGCTCGGCATCGACACGGCGATCGCGGCCTACCTGCTCGATCCCGCCGACAACCTCTACGCGCTCGAGGAGCTCGCCGCCCGGTACGCGTCGATCGATCTGCGCGCTGATGATGCACCGCCTGACGGTCAGCTCGACCTCGGCGGTACGGCCGAGGACCCCCCGACGCGTGCGGGCCGCCGCGCCGCCGTGGTCTCGGCGCTCGTGGGGCCGTTGTCGGACGCGTTGCGCGCCCGGACCCTGTGGGCACTCTACGACGAGGTCGAACGGCCGCTCATCGGCGTGCTCGCCCGCATGGAGGCGGTGGGTGTCCGCGTCGACACGACCTACCTGAAGCAGCTCAACGACGACCTGACGGCGGAAGCGGCCCGGGCCGAGCAGGAGGTGTGGGAGGCAGCCGGCGAGCGCTTCCTCGTGAACTCCGTACCCCAGCTGCGCGCCGTGCTGTTCGACAAGCTGGGCCTGAAGACGGACAAGAAGACCAAGACCGGCTACTCCACCGACGCGCAGTCGCTGGAGAAGCTGCGCGGCCAGCACCCGATCATCGAGCCGCTGCTGCGCTACCGCGAGGTGGAGAAGCTGCGATCCACCTACGGCGAGGGGCTCGTGGCCGAGGTGGCGGCCGACGGCCGCATCCACGCGTCGTTCAACCAGACCGTCGCCCGCACGGGCCGATTGTCCTCGGACCAGCCGAACCTGCACAACATCCCCGTCCGGTCCGAGGAGGGCCGCCAGTTCCGTCGGGCGTTCATCCCCAGCGACGGCTGCGAGCTCCTCGTGGCGGACTACAACCAGATCGAACTGCGCGTGATCGCCCATCTGGCCCAGGACCCCGGCCTCATCGAGGCCTTCACCACGGGCGCCGACATCCACACGGCGACGGCGGCGCGGATCTTCGGCGTCGAGCCGGGTGAGGTCACGATCGCCATGCGGTCCAAGGCGAAGATGGTGTCCTACGGGCTCGCCTACGGGATGGAGAGCTACGGGCTGGCCCAGCGCCTGAACATCGACGTGAAGGAGGCGCAGGGCATCCTCGACGCCTACTTCGTGGCCTTCCCGAACGTGCGCAGCTACATGGACCACGCCGTCGCCGAGGCCCGCAACAAGGGCTACACCGAGACGCTCTTCGGGCGGCGCCGTCAGATCCCCGAGCTGCAGAGCCCGAACTTCCGCATCCGCCAGATGGGGGAGCGACAGGCCATGAACGCCGGCATCCAGGGCCTCGCCGCCGACATCTTCAAGGTCGCGCTGGTGCGTCTCGACGGCGCGCTGCTCGACGGAGGGCACCGCAGCCGCATCATCCTGCAGGTGCACGACGAGGTGGTGCTCGAAGTGCCCCCCGGGGAGCGTGAGCCGGTGGCGGCGCTCACGGTGCAGACCATGGCCGAGGCCTGCCGGCTCGACGTCCCCCTGGTGGTCAACGTGGCCTTCGGGCCGAACTGGGCCGAAGCCAAGGGCTGACCGGGACTCCGGGAACCGGCTGCGGTCCTGGTGACGTCCAAGCCTGCAGCCAGACCGAAACCTTCCCCTCCGGAGGACCCCATGTCGCCCAGCCCGATCCCCGCACCAACCGCCGGTCGCCCCTTCCGTGGCGGCCGGCGGGTCTGGCGCATCGCAGCCATCGGCATCGCCGGGCTGTGCGCCACCGCCGTCGTGGCCGTCGCCGCCGTCCCGACGCGGGCCCAGACGCCCACGGCGCCGACCGCCCCCAAGGCGGGGTCCCTGGCGTCGACGAACGGACGGTCCATCGTCGTCAACGGGGTCGGGCGGGTCAGCGACCGGCCGGACACGATCACCCTCGTCGTCGGTGTCGAGACCACCTCACTGCGCGCCCGGGACGCGCTCAACGCCAACTCCCAGTCCGCCGCCAAGGTCATCAACCTCCTCAAGTCCCGAGGGGTCGCCACGGCGGACGTCCAGACGGCCAACCTCTCGATCTCGCCGCGCTTCGACAGCACCGGGACCCGCGTCAGCGGCTACGTCGTCAACAACACCGTCACGGCCAAGATCCGGGGGATCGACAAGGCCGGTCCGATCGTCGACGCCGCCGCCGACCTCGCCGGCGACGCGATCCGCATCCAGGGCATCAGCTTCTCGATCTCCGACACCGCTCCGCTGACGAAGAAGGCCCGTGAGCTGGCCGTCAAGGACGGCCGTGAGCAGGCCGAGACGGTCGCCGCGGCGGCCGGCGAGAAGCTGGGCCGTCTGCGGCTCGTGCGGGTCATCGACGTCTCGAGCCCGTTCCCGGTGGCCATGTCCGATGTGGCGGTGCGATCGGCCTCGATGGAGGTGCCGATCCAGGCCGGCAGTCTCGAGGTGTCCGCCCAGGTCGAGTTGGTCTACGACCTGGTGTGACCAGCGCTCGGGGCGCTCGGAGCGCCCGGGTGCGCCCCGGCCTCCGGGCGGGCAGGATGACGCCGTGGCCGATCACTTCTTCGAGGGCGTCGCCGACCACCTCGGCGCCGCCTATCTCCGGTACTCCTTCACCAAGGGGACCCCGCAGGAGGTCGCCTTCCTGGCCGACGCCATGGGGCTGCGTCCCGGCCACCGGGTCCTCGACGTCGGTTGCGGTCCCGGCCGTCACGCCCTCGAACTGGCCCGTCGGGGCATCGAGGTCGTCGGGGTCGACATCTCCCGCCGCTTCGTCGAGCTGGCCACCGATGCGGCCACCGAGGCGGGCGTGCCCGCCCGATTCCTCCGCTGGGACGCCCGCCTCCTCGACGGCTCGGCTGCCCGGGCCGCGATCGGACACGACTTCGACGCGGCGATCAGCCTCTGTCAGGGTGCCTTCGGGCTCGTCGGTCGGGAGGAGGACGGCGAGGCCGACCACCAGGTGCTGGGCGGCATGGCAGCCATGGTGAGGCCCGGGGGCCGGGTCGCCCTCAGTGCCTTCTCCGCCTACTTCCAGTGCCGCCACCTGGAAGGGTCCGACACCTTCGATGCGGTGACGGGCGTGAACCACGAGATCACCGAGATCCGCTCCGAGAACGGCGAGGTCACCCATACCGACCTCTGGACGACGTGCTTCACCCCCCGGGAACTGCGCCTGCTGGCGACCGGGGTGGGGCTTCGTGTCGACCACCTCTGGTCGGTCACCCCCGGCGGGTACGCGCCGCACCGGCCCTCCCTCGAGCACCCGGAGTTCCTCCTCGTGGCCCACCGGCCCCGGTGACGGCCGGACCGCCCCGGTGACGGCCGGAAGGGGCCCGTTCCCGGTCCCGCTGCCGAGCGGGTAACCTCTCCGGGCTTTGCCGACGGCGAAGCACGCCGACGATCCTCGGGCGCCGGCGGTCCCGCACCCCCGAGGACCCACAGGTACCGCATGTCCGACACCCTCACCTCCGCCCTGGTGGAGCAGCCCCGCCGAGTCATCGCCGTCGACGATCTGGGCGGCATGTCGCTCGAGGAGGCGATGTTCGGATCGATCGTCGAGTTCGACGACGGCGACATCGTCAAGGGCACGGTCGTCAAGATCGACAAGGACGAGGTCCTGCTCGACATCGGCTTCAAGTCCGAGGGCGTCATCCCGTCCCGGGAGCTGTCGATCCGCAACGACGTCGACCCGCACGAGGTCGTCTCGCTGGGCGAGCACATCGAGGCTCTCGTCCTCACCAAGGAGGACAAGGAGGGCCGTCTCGTCCTGTCCAAGAAGCGGGCCCAGTACGAGCGGGCGTGGGGGACGATCGAGAAGCTGAAGGACGCCAACGGCGTGGTCGAGGGTCCGGTGATCGAGGTCGTCAAGGGCGGTCTGATCGTCGACATCGGCCTGCGCGGCTTCCTCCCCGCCTCCCTGGTGGAACTGCGCCGGGTCCGGGACCTGCTGCCCTACGTGGGCAAGACCATCCAGGCCAAGATCATCGAGCTCGACAAGAACCGCAACAACGTGGTGCTGTCCCGCCGGGCCTGGCTGGAGGAGACCCAGAAGGACCAGCGCGAGAACTTCCTGGCCAACCTCAAGCCCGGCGAGGTCCGCGAGGGCGTCGTGTCGAGCGTGGTCAACTTCGGTGCCTTCGTCGACCTCGGTGGCATGGACGGCCTGATCCACGTGTCGGAGCTGTCCTGGAAGCACGTCGACCACCCCGGTTCGGTCGTGACCGTCGGGGACCGCGTGACGGTCAAGGTCCTCGAGGTCGACTACGAGCGTGAGCGGATCAGCCTCTCGCTGAAGGCCACCCAGAACGACCCGTGGAACGAGTTCGCGATGGCGCACCG
>JBIKWW010000223.1:0-6158 GCA_044356125.1 Acidimicrobiia bacterium | reverse complement strand
CGCGCTCATGTCGCCCTTGGGGCCGTCGAACACGACACGTCCGCGACCCATGATGACGAACCGGTCGGCCACGGCGTGAGCGTCCCAGGGATTGTGGCTGATGAACACGACGGACTTGCCGGCTTCCTTGAGGTCCCGGATGAAGTCGAGCACCTCAGCCGCCTCGGACAGCGCCATGGCCGTCGTGGGTTCGTCGAGGAGCACCACTCGGCTGTTGAACAGGATGGCCCGGGCGATGGCCACGCCCTGGCGTTCGCCCCCCGACAGGCGGTCGACGCGGGAGCGGGGCGTCCAGACCTTCGAGGAGTAGCCGATGCGGCGCATGAGCGCTTCGGTCTCGGCGATCTCCTCCTTGCGCTTCACGAAGCCGAGCCGGTTGGTGCGCTCCCGGCCCATGAAGACGTTGGCGTAGATGCTCTGCTGCTCCGAGAGGGCCCGGTTCTGGTGGACGGTCTCGATGCCGAGCCGGCGGGCGCGGGCGGCGTTCCACCCGCGGACCTCCTGGCCGTCCACCAGCACCCTGCTCCCGGAGTCGGGTCGTTCGGTCCCGGCGATGATCTTGGTGAGCGTGGACTTCCCGGCCCCGTTGTCGCCGACCAGCGAGACGATCTCGCCGGGGTACAGCGCGACGTTCACGCCTTCGAGCGCGTAGACGCGTCCGAAGGACTTGTGGACGTCGATCAGTTCGACGACGGCGGGGCCAGGAGCCACGGTTCCGGTCCGATCAGCGCCGGGGCGCGCTCAGCGGAAGCCCTTGGGCAGGCCGGCGACCAGCTTGGCGTTGGCCGTGGTCACGTAGCCCGACGAGGTGTCGACGCTGGTGGGGGAGAGGCCGTACTTCTTCTGGAGGCACAGCGAAACGATCGGCATGTAGCCCTGCTTGAAGGGCTCCTGGTCGGCGCTGATCTGCACGAAGCCCTTGCTGAACGCGTCGAAGACCGTGGGACCGAGGTCGAATCCGGAGACCTTGACGGCCCCGGCCTTGAGGCCGGCGGCGGCGAAGTACGCGGGCATGTTGCCCAGCACCGGGCCGGCGGCGACGATCAGCTTGAGGTTCTTGGCCCGCTTGATGCTGGCCGTCAGCGTCGGGGTCACGAGGCTGGGGTTGCCGTTGGTGTCGCCCAGGGGAGCCAGGTTCAGCTTCGTGACCTTGATGCCGCCCTTCTCCAGTACGGCGACGGTCCCGTCCTCGCGGTCGGAGCGGCCGGGCACGCCGAAGGTCCCGACGACGATGGCCTCGTCGCCGGACTTGAGGGCGAAGTCCTTGATGGACTTGGCGGCGAGGGACTCGCCCATGAGTCGCAGGTTGGCGCCGACGAAGCCGCCGCCGACGTCCTTCAGCGTCTCGGCCGGGGGCACGTTGGCGTAGTCGACCAGGATCCCGGCGTCCTTGGCCTGCTGGGCCAGGGGCTTGATGGCGGCGTCGCCGGGGTGGCCCATGAAGGAGATGGCGTCGGGCTTCTTGGCGATCTCCTCACGGAACTGCTGCACCATCTTCGGGAAGTCCCACCCGGACCCCACGATCGTCACGTTCGCGCCGGTGTCCGCGGCCGCGGTCCGGGCACCCTTCTCGAGGATGTCGGAGAACGAGTCGGACGCGCCCCCCTTGAAGTAGCTGATCTTGACGCCGGAGCACCACTTCCCGGCGTCCTGGGCCGAAGCCGGCCCCGTCTGGACGATGGCGGCGGTCGCAGCGAGCAGCGCAGGTGCGCAGATCGCCACGCGACGGCGTGAGGTTGGGTTCATGAGCTTCCCCTTCGTTGGTGGATGCGAGCCCGTTCGCCCGTATCGGTAGACGCGCCGCGACTGCGAGGCGCCCGGGCTGACTCGGCAGGAAGATCGTATGTATGACTTATCGGTGGCCGCAACTCGGCCGACCCGGCGGTTCAGGATGCCGACCGCCGCCGCCCGGGCCGGTTCCGCTGACGTCTCCGGGCCGGATCGGCGAGGACGTGGTGCAGGCGGTCCTCGGCCCACGTGAGGTGGTGGGCCATCGCCGCCCGGGCCGCGTCGGCGTCACCCGCCATCACGGCGTTGAAGACGGCGGTGTGCTGGCGGTGGGAGGCCACGGGGTTGCCGCCGGGGATGTGACCGGTGAGGTCGCGCTGGATCCGGATCGTGGGGCGCAGCGCCGTCAGCACATCGTTGAGGATGGCGATCCCGCCGAGATCGGCCAGTCGGGCGTGGAACTCCTCGTCGACGGCCTTGTACCGCTCCGGGTCGTCGGCCACGCGATCGAGCTCGGCGTAGGTCTCCTGGAGGCGGGAGCGGCGCAGGTCGTCGGTGCTCGTGGCGGCAGCGGCGGCGAGCTCGGGCTCGATGCAGCGGCGCAGCACGAGGACCTCGCGCAGCACGACGTCCCGGTCCCCCACCTCGAGGCGGGCGCTGAGGACGTCGGGATCGAAGCTCCGCCATGAGTCGTTGGGCCGCACGACGGTGCCGTGGCCCCGTCGTCCGAGCACGAGACCCTTGTCGGCCAGCACCTTCGTGCCTTCACGGATCACCGTGCGGCTGACGCCGAACTCGGCCCCGAGCTCGCTCTCGGTGGGGATCAGCGAGCCCACGGGATACTGGCCGCTCACGATGCGTCGGATCAGCGCACGCACGAATGCGGCACCCATTCCCTCCGTCGTCACGATCTACACATAGCCGCTGTGGTCCGCACGAACGCGGATGGGCGTGGATGGGAGTCCGTCCCGGTGGCCGATGGGGGTCAGTGGTACTCGCTGATCTTGAAGTAGTGGGCCCCGGTGTCGTGGCCGGTGGCCACCAGACGGACGTTGTCCGCCCCCACCCGTGCAGCGAACTCGGCCTCGTGGCGTTCGAGCCAGACGGGATCGATGCCGAGCCATTCCTCGAGCGTCCGCCAGTGGATGACGATCGACACCCGGTACCAGTCGCCCAGGTCCTGCAGCCAGATCTCCTTGTGCAGGAAGGCCGGGAAGCGGTCGGCCTCGCCCTTGGTCCACATCTCGAACTCGACCTCCTGCCAGTGCTCGAAGGCTTCGCGCCGGACCTCGAAGATGAGCTGCTCCACGGCCGGCGGCGGATCGAGCACGCGCAACCGCTTCGTGTTGACCCATCCCTCGGGTGGTTCCATGGCGTTCCTCCGTGCGTCGGCCGGGCTGACCCCGGCAGGGTACCGGCGTGCGGCGTCCCGGTCTTGCACGGGGAGGTTCCGAAGCGTCAGCGTGGTCCCATGAGCAGGGTCTGTCTGGGTGGCGTCGCAAGCGTCGACATCACGCCGTCGTATCCGGTGCTGCAGGGCGGGTTCGGCCAGCGCACCACGCCCAGCGAAGGGGTGCTCGACCGGGTCATGGCCAAGGCGCTCCACCTGACGGCGGGAGCGACCGCCGGGACGGTCGGCCCCGGGGGCCTGCTGCTCGTGACGGCCGATCTCATCTGCATGCCCGCAGCGGTCGCCGACCCCGTGGTGGCGGCCATCTCGGCCCGTACGGGTCTCGACCCGGCCCGGATCTGCGTCAGCGCGTCGCACACGCACTCGGGCCCGCTCCCGGCTGATGCCGGTGGTGCGGCGGGCGTCGAGCGTTACCACCGGGAGTTGGTGGACGCGCTGATCGACGTCGGGATCCGGGCGGTCGGTGCCGCCCGGTCGGTGCGGGTCGGATGGGCCAGCGGGAACGTCGACGTGCTGCTGAACCGCCGGACCCGGGGAACCCCCAACCATGTCGACGGCCGGGTGCCCGTGCTGCGCGTGGTCGACGACGCCGACGGCCGTGATCTGGCCGTGCTGTTCGGCGTCGGGTGCCATCCCGTGACGCTCGGATGGGACAACCCGTCCATCAGCGCGGACTTCCCCGGCGTCGCCCAGCGGGCCGTGGAGGCCGCCCGGCCGGGGATCACGGCCCTGTTCGTCAACGGCACGGAGGGCAACGTCATCCCGGTCACCAGCCCGAACCGGGATGCGCTCGACCCCCGCGGCTACGCCGGTGGAACGCTCGAGGACACCCACCGGATCGGGACGGCGCTGGCCGACGAGGTGCTGCGCGTGCTGCCGGGCATCGCCGTCGACGCCGACGTCGCCATCGATGCGGCCCGGGAGGATCTGCTGCTCCCGCCGCGGAACGCCGAGATGGATCTCGATGCCGCGACCCGCCGCCTCGCGGCTGCCGACGCGGTGCTCGCCGAGGCGCTGGGGCCGGACTTCGACGTCCGCGCCGCCGGTCACCTCTGGGCGCTCGCCTCGTGCCACGTCGTGGAGACGGACTGCGACGAGGCGACCATGCGGCGCCTGATGGTCGCCTGCTGTGAGCACCTCGGCCTGCGGATGCGCATCGCCCGGGGGTCGCGTCTGGCGCCGGTCCGGGTGCCCGTTCAGGTGCTGCGCATCGGCGGCCTCGAGCTGCTGGCGCTGCCCGGTGAGGTGCTCGTCGAGGTCGGCGACGCGTGGCGTGAGCGGGCCGGTCACGACGGCGCCCACATCGTCGGGCTGGCCAACTCCCACCTGCGCTACCTGCCCCACCCGGCCCATTTCGACGAACCCGAGGCGGCCGTGCGCTACGAGACGATCACGGCCGGCCTCGACGCGTCGGGCATGGCGAGCGTGCTCGACGCCGCCGGCCGGCTCCTCTCCCTCGTCCGGGGCTGAGGGCGCAGGGCGCGACGGCGACCCGGTGGGCCGTGCCCGCCCGGCTGGCCCCGCTGACGGGGCCCGGCGTACGGTCGCAGCGTGACCGGCGCGCTCTCCAGCATCAGGGTGTGCGACTTCACGGGCCAGCTCGCCGGCGCCGGAGCCACGAAGTGGCTCGCCGCCTTCGGAGCCGACGTGATCCGCATCGAAGACCCCGTGACCCACGGCCTGTGGGACATCCTGCGCACGATGCCGCCCTTCGTGGACGACCGGCGCGGGCCTGACTTCGGCGGTGGGTTCAACAACCACAACGTGGGCAAGTGGGGCATCACGCTGAACCTGCGGACGGAGCGGGCCCGGGAGATCCTCGTGGAGATCATCCGCCGCTCCGACGTGGTGAGCGAGAACTTCTCCAAGGGTGTGCTCGCCCGTTGGGGGTTCGACTACGAGCGTCTGCGGGAGATCCGACCCGACATCGTCTACGTGTCGAACTCCGGCTTCGGACACGAGGGTCCCTACTCGGACTGGAAGACGTGGGGCCCGATCGTCCAGGCCGTGTCGGGCCTCACCCACCTCTCCGGTCTGCCCGGCCGGGAGCCGGCGGGCTGGGGTTACTCGTACATGGACCACACGGGCGGCATGTACATGGCGATGGCCATCATGTTGGCGCTGGTCCACCGCCAGCGGACGGGTGAGGGCCAATGGGTCGACATGTCCTGCACCGATGCCGCCCTCTCGCTCACCGGCACGGCGGTTCTCGACTGGACCGTCAACGGACGCTCGTCGCGCCGCGACGGCTGGCCCGACTCCAACCGGAGCGCGCACGCCCCCTGGGCTCCCCACGGCATCTACCCGGCGGCCGGCGACGATGCCTGGATCGCCGTCGTGTGCCGCAGCGACGCGGAGTGGGAGGCCGCCGCCACGCGGCTCGGCATCCTCGACCCCCGCTTCGCCACCGCCGCCGCCCGCCTGCACCACCAGGACGACCTCGATGCCGCCATGGCAGGGGCGACACGCACCCATGAGCGCTTCGCCCTGGCCCGGGAGCTGCAGTCGCTCGGGGTCCCGGCCGCCGCGGTCGCCCGCCCGGGCGAGCGGATCGACGAGGACCCCAACACCGCCGACTGGGGACTGTGGCCCGAGAGCGAGCACTCCAAGCTCGGGCGTGTGCGCGTGGACGGCCTGCCGGTCCACCTGTCCCGGACGGACTGGCACATCGGGCGCGGGGGTCCGTGCCTCGGCGAGCACACCGAGGCCGTCCTCGGCAGGCTGCTCGGCATGGGGGCCGACGAGGTGGCCCGGCTGCGGGCGGAGGGGGTCCTGTGAGCGGGGAACGGCAACCGGGAGCGCTGCACGGGCTGCGCGTCATCGAGCTGGCCGGCGAGACCTGTGCCTGGGCCGGGAAGCTGCTCGCCGACATGGGAGCCGACGTGGTCCTCGTCGAGCCGCCCGGAGGCGATCCCACGCGTGCATCCGGCCCGTTCCTGGAGGACCGGCCGGGACCCGATCGCAGCCTCTACTGGTGGCACCACCACACGAGCAAGCGCGGCATCGTGCTCGACCTCGC
>JBIKWW010000222.1:0-6166 GCA_044356125.1 Acidimicrobiia bacterium | reverse complement strand
ATGATCGACGCCTTCCGGATCTCGTCGACACTCTTGGTGCGGCGCCGGAGATACATCCGTGGGAGGAGACGCATTGCGAACGGTGCGAACCGTTCCCAGCCGACGAGGCGACACGCCAAGAACGTTGACGGCCAATGCGGAGTGAACCCACCCGGATTGACGAGGACGAGGTGGCTCACGAGGTTCGGATGGCGTGCCGCAGTGCGAATGGCAGCAAATCCGCCGACCGAGTTTCCGATCAAGATGTATGGACCACGTCCCAGACGCTCCAGGATTCGGGGAAGAAGTTCGGCGAATGCGCACGCGCCAGGCTCCGTGGTCACTCCGCTGTCGCCGTGGCCCGGCCAATCAACTGCGTAGACGGTTGCATGCTTGGCGATGGATTCAGTCACCCCGTCGAAATCGTGGTGACTTCCGCCATTTGCGTGGAGCAGCACGACCGGTGGACCGGAACCGGCGGAGTGGACGGCAACGTCACCGATCCTGATTTCGTCGAACTGCATGGCATCAGGGTACATGACCACATGGTCATGTACCAGTCCAGCCAGCCCGGCAAGGGAACTTGTCTGGTTTCGCAAAGCCGCAGTGGCGTGCTGCCGTTCGGTCACAAGGCGCTCCTCCGGGTGTTCATCGACCCGGGTCAGTTGCAGCACGACGAGGTGTCGGCCGTGCCTGGGATCTGGCACGACCTGTTCGGCATCGAACCGCTCAACCCGGCCGAGGTGAGCGACGGCCTGGTCGGCGACGCGAAGCCGGGGTGATGGTTGGAGCGCCGCGGCGAGGTCGTCGACGACCCGTCGTTGGAGGCCCGGACCGGTAGCCTCGGTGTTCTGCATGGTTCCGCCCGCCGCTCCCCCCGACCGCCGTCCAGCCCCGCCGCCGGGATCGGCCCCGCGGCTGTCGGCGCTGCCCTCCCCCGCCGCCCGGGCCGCTGCGCTGGGCGCCGTCCTCGTCGCCGGGCTCTGCGGCGCCCTCATCGGGTGGGCCGTGGCCGACGTCCAGGCCGAGGGATCGTTCTGGCCGGTGGTCGGGATGCTGTTCGGCGGCGTCATCACCGGCGGCGGCGTGGCCGTGGTGGCCGTGCTGGCGCTGCGGGCCTCCACCGAGTGGCGGGCCACCGTCGATCCGACGGAATCCGCCCCCCGGGCCCGGCTCGGGCGCGACCAGCGGTGACCCGGATCGACCTGCGGCCGCTGGCCGAGCTCGCCGTCGCCGCCGCTGACGCGGCCGGGACGTTCCTGCTCCAGGGCTGGTCCGATCCCCGCCGTGAGGTCAGGACCAAGTCGACGGGCACCGACATGGTCAGCGAGATGGACCACGGCGCCGAGCGCATCCTCGTCGACACGATCCTGACGGCCCGTCCCGACGACGGCATCCTCGGGGAGGAGGGCGCCGACCGTCCGAGCGGCACCGGGGTCCGCTGGGTCGTCGATCCGCTCGACGGCACCACGAACTACCTCTACGGGCTGGCCTCGTGGTGCGTTTCCGTCGGCGTCGAGCTCGACGGGGTTCCGGTCGTCGGCGTGGTCAGCGCTCCCGTGCTCGGTGAGCGGTACGTGGGCATCGCCGGCGCCGGGGCGAGCGTCAACGGGCGCAGGCTCGCCGTATCCGCTGAGGACCAGCTCGGGCGGGCGCTGGTGGCGACCGGCTTCGGCTATGCCCCCGCCCGACGCGCCTACCAGGGTGCGGTGGTGGCGGCGCTGCTGCCGCGCATCCGCGACGTCCGCCGGAGCGGCTCCGCCGCCCTCGACCTCTGCTCGGTCGCCGCCGGACGGGTCGACGCCTACTGGGAGGTCGGCGTGCAGCCCTGGGACGTCTGCGCCGGAACGGTGATCGTTCGCGAAGCCGGTGGCAGCGTCGACGCCCCGCTGGTCCCGGTCCGGTCGGCCGCGTCGGCCGCGTCCGCCCTGGCACCCGGCGATCCGGGGCGTCCGGTGGTCGCCAGCAACGGTTTCCTGCACACGACCCTCGTGACCGCCCTCCACGAGGCCCACCACGGGATCCCTCCGGCCTGACCGGCGCCGGGCGGGCGCCGACGGGTACGGTTCGCCCCGTGACCGACGCCCCCCTCCCCCGCATCCGCCAGGTCGTGCTCGCCGCCTGGGATCTCGAGGACACCGCCGCTACCCTGCGGGACCTGTTCGGGGTGCCCGAGGGCTTCCACGATCCGGGAGTCGGCGAGTTCGGGCTCGTCAACGAGGTGCTGGCGGTGGGGAACACCTTCGTCGAGGTGGTGGCCCCGGTGCAGGCCGGCGGCGCCAGCGCGGCCGGCCGGTTCCTCCAGAAGACCGGCGACCGCAACGGTTACATGGCGATCTTCCAGGTCGCCGACCAGGAGGCGGCCCGCGCCCGCATCGCCGACGCCGGCATCCGGGTGGTGTGGCGGATGGATCTGCCCCGGATCTCGGGCACGCACCTGCATCCGGCCGACATCGGCGGCGCCATCGTGTCGATCGACACCACCTCGCCGGCCGCCGGGGTCGATTCCTGGCTGTGGGCGGGCCCGGACTGGGAGCGCAACGTCAGGACCGATCGCGTGCGCGCCGTCGTCGGGATCGACGTGGCGGCCACCGATCCGGCGGCCATGGCCGCCCGCTGGGCCACCGCGGTCGGGGCCGACCTCGCCACCGGGGCCACCTCGTTGGTGCTGGCCGACGGTGGTGACGTCGTCTTCCGCCCAACGGCGCCCGGCGAACGCGAAGGCATCGTCGGCTACCGCTTCCGGGCCACCGACCCCACCCTGGCGGGGACCACCCACGTCGTCGCCGGGACCGACCTGCACTTCGTCTGATCCGGCGCGCGACGGTTGCGACGCCGGGGTCTCAGGACGCGAACGTCGCCAGGGCCACGACGGCGTCGCGGACGGCGGTGACGCGGGCCGCCGGTCCGGCGTCCACCGCGCCCGCATCATCGACCGTGTCGGAGATCAGGGCGTCGAAGCGCGATGCTCGCTGGCGCACGGGATTGAACGGGAACGTCTCCACCGGGGTGGTCAGCGACAGGACTCCCTCCAGCACGACCGCTGCCACCCACGGGCCCGCAGGCAGGTCCTGCCCGGCGGCGAGACGTTCGACACGCAGCACCGGCGCACCGAACCCGCCCCCTCGCCGCACCATCAGGTTCAGGTCCCGGACCGGACCGTCGTGGAGTTCGGCGGCGACGGCGGCCTCCCCGGCGAACGCGACGGCCTCGAAGCAGGCGAGGGGGTGGCCCACCCCATCGATGCGCAACGTCATGCCCCGACCGGAGGCGACCACCAGGGCCCGGTCCACGCCCTCGAGCACGGAGAACGGACCGTCGGTGTCCACCTCGGCCAGGCTCAACCGCCAGCTCCAGAGCTCGGGGCCGGGAACGGCCACGATCTCGTGGGTCGTCCCGGCTCCGTTGGCCCACCGCATGGTCCGGTGGGCCGACGCCGTCTGCAGGCGCACGTCAGGATCCGGCGGACCCGGCGTCAGTCAGCCCGCAGGCCGTCTGCATGCCGGCGATGAGCCGTTGCACGTCCTCGGCGGTGGTGTCGAAGGCGGTGACGAGGCGAACCTGGTTCTGCGCAGGGTCCCACGTGTAGTGGTGGCTCCAGGCCTGCAGGGGACCGATCGCCGCCGCTGGCAGCGACGGGAACAGACTGTTCACGACCGTCGGTCGGGCCAGCCGAACCCCGGGAACGGCCCGCAGGCCCGCGTCGAGCCGGGCTGCCATCGCATTGGCATGCGCAGCCGACCGCAGCCACCGGTCGTCGTCGAACATGGCCACGAACTGCGCCGCCGCGAAGCGCATCTTGGAGATCAGCTGGGTGGCCTGCTTGCGGAGGTAGATCGCCCCTCGGCCGGCGTGGGCCGGGGCGAGCACGACGGCCTCCCCGAACAGCATGCCGTTCTTCGTACCGCCGAAGGAGAGCGCGTCGACGCCGGCCCCGATTGTCAGCGCGCGTACATCCGTGCCACTGGCCGCGACCGCGTTCGCGATCCGTGCGCCGTCCATGTGCACGAGCAGGCCGGCCCGATGGGCGGCGTCGCAGAGCTCGGTGATCTCCTCGACGCTGTAGAGGGTCCCCAGTTCGGTGGACTGGGTGATCGACACGACGGCGGGCTGCACATGGTGCTGGACGCCGATGTCGTGCAGCAGGGGCTCGAGCTGCTCGGGGCGGAGCTTGCCGTCGGGGCACGGCACATCGATCAGCTTGGCTCCCAGGATCCGTTCCGGCGCACCGGTCTCGTCGACGTTCACGTGGGCACCGGCGGGGCATACAACGGCTCCGTACTTCGGAAGCAGTGCCTGCAGGGCCACGACGTTCGCGCCGGTGCCGTTCCAGGTCAGCAGCACCTCGCAGTCACCTCCGAAGCGCTCGGCGAACGCATCGAGGCAGCGCGCCGTCCACCGGTCGGCGCCATAGGCGACGGCGTGCCCGGCCGCCGCCTCGGACACCGCGGCCAGCACCTCCGGGTGGGCACCGGCTTCGTTGTCGCTGCCGAAACCCCGCTCCGGAGCGGGAAGCGCGGCGAGCGCCGCGGTGATCTGCGCGCTGATCATCGGCGTGGCGGCGTTCACGCGCCGGCCTGACCGATGTCGTCGAGCAGCTCGCGGAACCAAGGGGTCCCGGGATCGAAGGCCTTGCCGCCCTTGATGCGGGGGAACTCGATGGCGCGCAGCTCGTTGCCCTGCTCCTCGTCGTGGCCGATCACACCGCTGACGCCCGACAGCGCCGATTCGGCGGCGCAGCGGAC
Organism: Acidimicrobiia bacterium; assembly: GCA_044356125.1. GTDB lineage: Bacteria > Actinomycetota > Acidimicrobiia > Acidimicrobiales > JANYDT01 > JBIKWW01. The sequence continues at coordinate 1,442 of JBIKWW010000222.1, read as the reverse complement.
CATCTCGGCGATGAGCGCCAGGTCGTCGGCGTTGGGGGGGGCGGAACGGGCGAAGTACCCCGACTTCTGGACCTGGGTCTTGTCCGCGTCCACCAGACGGGCGAACTGCCTGGCGAACCACTGGCCCACGTTGATCGTGTCGATCTTCACGTGGCCGAACGGATCTCGCTGCACCGCCTCGCCGCGCTTCTCCATCTCGGCGACGATCGTCGGCACCCCGGCACCCTCGGAGAGGAACACGTTCACGCTGCCCTTGGCGTCCATCTTGGCTCGCAGGCGTTCGCCCTCGGCGGCGAGATCCACGTCGGCCTCGGGCACGTACACGGCGTCGAGGTCGAAGGCCTCCCGGGAGAACCCGAACGCCGGGGCGAGCTGTCGACGGGCGAGGCGGGCCCGGTAGGCCCGGGCCGTGGCGGCCGTGAGCCAGCCGCTGGCCCGGCCCATCACCTCGTGCACGACGAGCGTCCGCGGGTTCGAGGTGCCTTCGTTGACGATGTGCTCGAAGAACCGGGCCCCCTCCTCCGCCGCCGTCATCGCCCCGAGCGTCTGGCGGATCGGCCGGACGTCGTTGTCGATCGTCTTGGGCAGGCCGACCACGGTCAGCGTGTGACCCTCCCGGGCCAGGAACGCGGCCAGGTCGGCGGCCGTCGTGTTGGTGTCGTCGCCGCCGATGGTGTGCAGCACGTCCACGCGGTCGGCGACCAGCTGCCGGGCGGCCACCTCGAGGGGATCCTCGCCGGGCCGGACGAACCCACGCTTCTCGGCGTCGGCCCGGTTCGTGAGCTTGACGCGGCTGTTGCCCAGCGGCGTGCCGCCGTGGTGGTGCAGCACGGCCGCCTGGGCGCGCGCTGCCGGCCCGATCGGGAGCGACTCACCCGTGAGCAGGCCCGCGTAGCCGTAGCGATAGCCGATCAGCTCGGCTTCGGGAGCCAGCTCGGCGTAGACCTGGATGAGGCCGCCCACGGCCGACGACAGGCAGGGGGCGAGCCCACCGGCGGTGAGCATGGCGACGCGCATGACGTTCCTCCGCAGTGGATGGGGTTCCAGTGGATGGGGTTCCAGTGGATGGGGGTCCAGTGGATGGGGTTCCGGTGGATGGGGGTCCGGTGGATGCGGTCGGCACCGGGACGGGCGTCGCGCATGAAAACGGTATCAGTGGCATCACCCACCCCGGGGGCGGGCACGCCCGTCGGCCCGATGCACCGGGTGGGCAGCGCGCCCGGCCGGTACCCTTCGCCGCGTGAACGTCGTGATCGCCATCGACTGCGGAACCACCGGCGTGCGGAGCTTCGCCGTCGACGAGACGGGAGAGCCCAGGGGCTACGCCTACCGGGAGTTCACCCAGTACTTCCCCCGGCCGGGCTGGGTGGAGCACGACGCCGACGAGATCTGGTCCGCCGTCACCACGACGCTGGGCGAACTGCTCAACGCGCTCCCGGACG